>CALINB010000153.1 GCA_938045325.1 uncultured Rhodospirillales bacterium
GGAAAATGGGGCGGATTTCACCGTTATCGAACAGGGCCGTGACGAGGCCGTTTTCGGCGACGTTAACACCGGCGAAGGTGCCGAACCGCGCGCCGTTTTGCTGAATGAAGACGGGTGAGAAGTCACCGCCGAATTGGGTGAAGCCGTTCGCTTCTAAAAGCGTGCCGAGGTTGAGCTCAATTCGTTCCGACAGCTTGGCGCCGACACCGGTCGGTTGATCGTTCATGTCGAACGCACCGCTTGAGAAGTCGAGAACCTCAAGGTCCTTAACGGCGATGGATTGCGGCAAACCGTCACCGGTAAAGCTGATCGCAGGAACCGTCCGGATCCGCGTGGTTTCGATCGTTAACGTTGTCGGGCTCGCATATGTGGTTCGGTTGCCCGTTGCCGTATCGGGTGAAGTGACGGTGCTGGCGAAAGCGGCCGAGAACACAACGTCATAAGAGCCGGCCGGAATGGTGCCGTTTGCCGGATTATTTTTTAAGGAGCGCAAGACCAACGTGTCGTTCGCTGCCGTCAGGCCGACAGAGTTATCGTTGCTTTTCGCCAAGTGGGCCGTCGCGCCATTCGGCGTGAAGTTCGCATCGGTCGTTTCGATGGCCGTGATCAAGTTGGTCAATGTGCCGGAAATTTGTGCACCGACCGTACCGGCGGTCACGCGGGTGACAGCAATGTTGCCGGCACCGACGGCGCCACCGGTATCAAAGTCATAGATGTTACCGTTGATGGTCATGGTATCGCCATCAGCCGGGATAGCGGTGCCGAATTTAAAGTAAACCTCTTCCGTATAATCGTTGACCTGTTTGGAGATGGTGAACGAGTTTTGCTGTTTCGTCACCACCGTGCCGGTTGTGTCAAGTAAGCCGGCCGGGTTAACAACGATATTGCTGCGCCCGTTATCCCTAAAGACCACCGTCGTCGAGTTGAAGGCACTCACGGCGATACGGTTGTTAGTGACGGTGCCGCCGCTGCTCGGCAATGTAACATTGGCGAAATCCGAATCGCTGGCTTTCACCTTGGCGACAAGGGAAGCGACATCTTGCGCGAGCGTCGTATTGGAGCTGACATCGACCCGTTTTACGGTCGCGGTTTCACCGGCACCGCCGTTGAAGAATGTCACCGTCGGTGTGCCGGCATCGGCACCACCGCCAGCCAATGTACCGCCGGCAAATGTAATGGAAGCGTCACCGGCGCCGATCGCGGTAATGGTCGCGGTTACGTTGTTACCACCGGTCGCGGCGCCCGTGATTGTAACTGAATCACCGATAGAAAGACCGGAAAAGCTGCCCGCGGCACCGGTGATGGTCGTTGTCGAAAATGAAAACGTACCGGCGGCGGCCGTGACGGAGGCAAACGTATCCGAATCGAATTCGTATGTGATGTCATCGATGATGACCTGCGCGCCATCGGCCGGACGGCGCGGTGCGTTACCGGCATCGTTGACGACGTTAAACTCGAGTTGTCCGGAACTTTCGTAAATCTGAGGGTTCGGCAACGTGTTGTCGTAAATGTTCATGACCGCAGCCCCTTGCGGCGGGTCCATTGTCATGCCCCATTGGTTTTCGACATCAAATTTATCGAATACGAAACTGACATTATTGCCGTTACCAAGCGAATCGAAGAATTGCACATCCATGCGGTTTTCTGTGCCCGGTAAGGCGTTTGCCGGCAAGTTGGCGCCCAAGGAAATATTTGTGGTCGCGTTGGCCGTGCCGCCGACCCGGCTCAGGTTCACCGTGGTCAAGAAGTCCGTGGAGATGATGTTTTGGTTCGAGATGTTCAGGTTTTGGTTGGCGGGAATCACTTGGCCGTCCTGATCCGTCGGCCAGGCTTGCAGGTAGAAGCCGCCGGTGTTTCTCAGGAAGCCCTCGTTATCTTGGAAGAAACCGCCGGCGCGTGAAAACAGGAACTGATCGTTGAGGCCGGGACGGTTGGCTTCGTTAACGACGAAGAAGCCCGCACCAGAGATCGAGACGTCCGTTTGTGATGTCGTCGCCGCGAGAAGGCCTTGGACACTGGTGTCCTGCCGTGGTCGTGACTGCACGCCACCAGGAGAGAAAATCGTCGACGACGTCTGCTTCGTCACCAACGTTTGGAAATCGACACGGACGTTTTTATAACCGACCGTACTCACGTTGGTAATGTTATCGGAGATCGCACCCATGGCGCTACTCTGAGCAATGAGCCCCGAGACACCTGATGTTAACGCACCGAATAAACTCATCTTTCTCTCCTCTGACTTTCCGGCTTAATCGCCTCGTAACCTGGTCTTTGTTTTGCCGTTAAAATAAAAATCTCAGTTGTATTCGTTAGGGTTGGGTTTCTTCCTGAACGTTTGGATCTTGTTTGATTGAAAGAATTTGATCCATGGTGGTCGGAATATCGCCCATGAAGAGGGTAACCGTGCCGTTTTCGGCGCCGGCGCTGGTAATCTTGCCGAAGATCGTGTGGCCGACATTCACGAGATTGCCCTCGAAGTCTTGCGCGCTGACAATCACGGTGTAAGGGCCGTCGGGTTGCGGCGTGCCGTTCAGGTCCTTGCCGTCCCAGCTAAAGCTGTGTTTGCCGGCGGACAATTCGCCTTGCGTCGTGTAGACGTTCAAGCCGGCAGCGTTACGAATTGTAATCGTGGTGTCTTTGGCGTTGTTTTCGAGTGTGTAGGTAAACTCAGCGTTACCGTTTTCGAGTGGCATCACTTGACCAGTCGCTTCGATCGTCGTGCCGATAAAGTTCACCATGTTGCTGACCAGCCCGGCACTTTGCAGGGCGATGAGCTGCTCGATGTTGGCGTTCTGCTGAATTTGTTGTTCAACGCTGGCGAACTGCACCAATTGTGAGGTGAATTCGTTGGTTTCAAGAGGTTCCAAAGGATCTTGATTCTCAAGCTGCGTGATCAGCAGCGTGAGGAATTGGTTTAAGTCCTCATTCAGCTGTTGCTGCGATGATGCCGCTTGTGAATTGGGGTCATCCGAAGGGACGCCTGATACACCGCCGAGAATCATGATCTTTGGTTCCTAAAACCTCGTTGCCGCGTTACACGCGAATGTTGACGCGGTCGTCTTCGATGATGTCTTCTTCGAAGTCATCTTCGAGTCCCGCTAATTCAGCTTCGTCGGCGGCGTCACCGTCGCCGCCGTTAGCCGCGTTGCCGCCGGCAAGATCGCTTTCGCCCGCTTCACCGCTTTGTGCGCTGAGATTGAATTCGATATCACTTTCATCCAATTGTAGGCCGGCTTCTTGAAGGGCTTTCGTAAGTTCCTTCGCATCGCGCGACAGCAACTCAAGGGTGTCTTTGTTGTCGGCGTGGATGACGGCGGATACCTTGCCGTCTTTTGCCATCTCAAGGCTAACGTCAACTTTGCCGAGGGATTCCGGTTGGAGTTGAATGTTGATCTTATCCAGCCCGGCTTGAACGGCGCGTGAAATATTGACCGTAATTTGATCCATAACCGCTTTTTGTTGAGCATTGGCGCGGTTCGAATTGGTCGCTTGAGATTGATTGTTTTGTTGTGCTTCCCGGGTTTCCTGAGAGCCGCTTTGCGAACTGGTGGCGCTGGAGCCTTCACCGCCGCCGGAGGCGCCGCCATGGGTCGAAGCCGGTTGTGCAACCGGTCCGGTCGCCTTGGCATCGCCGCTGATGGCGCTGATCGCTTGTTGTGTGGATTGGTTTGCGGCTTGTTGATTTTGCGCCGCGTTGTTCATAGCCGCTTGTTGGGCGCCAGGGTTGTTGGCGGCCGCCGTGGCTTGCTGGGCGCGCAACGGCAGGCCTTGTACGTCACTCGACAGGGCCGCGTTGGGGCTCAGGCTCGAAGAGGTTTTTGAAACGAGGGTTTCGGATTCATTCGTGACATTCACGTTAACCTTGGCCCGGTTGCCTTCACCGATAGCTTGAGACAAAGCTTGGGCTTGTTGTTGCAATGTACTGGCGTTGTTAGACGGTCCAGTTTCATTGATGACTTTCGCATCGCCCTTCGTATCCGTGACGGCTTTCGCTAAAGCCTGCATTTCAGGCGAATTGTTTTGAGCATTGGCCTGGCCGTTTTGCTGCTGCGCGTTTTGGCTGCCCAGAGAAGCAATGGCTTTGGCTAAGCCTTGTAAGGAATTTTCGTTCTTAGCGGCACCATCCGTGCGGCCCGCGCTGGCATCAACACCGACGCCGGCAAAGCTTGCTTCGGCGGCGGCTAACAATTCACCAAGAACGGCTTCGGCATTATTCAGGCCGGATTGAACCTGAGCGCCGCCCGAGCCAACGGCGTTGGCAGCGGCTTCATTTTGTGAAGCGGCACCGTTGTCTTTGGCGTTTTGGGCCGTGTTTTGTCCTTGATCGGAATTTTGCCGGTCGCTGTTGGCACCATAACTGTCGGTCGCGGCGGCATCGGAATCATTGGAGCTGCCCGCGGATTGATTTTGGTCTTGTGGCCGATCGTCGGAGCGATGAACGGCTTCGATATCACCATCGCCCCGTTTCGCGCCGCCGTCATGGTCGGCTTGGCGTGTATGACTGTCATCGCGGCCATAGTCGTCGCGGCGATCGGAGCGGGGCGCGTCGCGATAGGCGTCATCACCATCGGAACGGCCATTATCGTCATGCCGGTCGCGGGCTTCCACGTTATTATCGGCAATCGGCTCGTCCTTCGGTGCCGCCGATTCGGATTCCGGCGACGTAATAGGCCGTCCGGCATGATCGGAAATGATTGTCAGACCGCCTTCAAGGCTTTTGCCCGTCCGCTGCAATAAATCGGAAAAAGCCCCGGTCAGAGCCTCTAAATCGACGTGCGGTTCGCTCACCGGAGCGCCCTGCGCTGATACATCACCTGGGTTTTTCAAAAAGAGTGGCAGAATATTGTTTTCCATGGGTGCTGGCCTCAGTTATGTGTTTGTCGACAGACAATCGATTGACCCAAATTCTGCAAAAGGCGGGCCAAACCACAGAAATCCACTTAATCCATTGAAAATATTGATAAAATTAATTATTGTGGGGCATAAACACAGGGTGATTCCTGCCCAGGCGGCAATTTCGGCGAGCGCGGGGCGGAAGAAAGTGCCGGGTTTGTCTAAAATTGCAGGTTAAGCCCCCATTGTGACGGTGAAAGCAAAATATGCTGATTGAACCATCCGAGCTTGAAATCGAGGTTTGCAGCCCGCGCGAGGACTGCGCCCGCTTGGTAATGGACTGGCGGAACGACCCGGACACCCTAAAAGCTTCGTTTCATCGCGAACCGAAGGTTTGGGATACATTTTGGACTGACTTTACCGAAGATTATTATCAGGACCCCGCACTGCCGCCCATTTTTATCCTGGTTGACCAACGGCGCGTCGGTTTCCTGCGATTTGAAGTGATGCCCCATCCGCTTGGGCTGCGGGGTACGGTCATCGAACTCTCCATCGTCATGGCGCCGGCTTTTCGTGGCCGCGGGCTCGGAACGAAAGCGCTGAAGGCCGGGCTTTATTATTTGCAGCAAAAAGGGGCCGATAGCGTTATTGCCGAAGTGCGCCGGGAAAATCTGGCATCCCTAAAGATATTCGAGAAAGCGGGATTTGAAAAAATTCAGGAAACCGAAAAACACATTACCGATACCGGTGAAGGCGCGCCGATCTTTTGGTTTTCCTATGAACTCACACCAGCCTTTTGGCGCCGCCAGCAGGTTTTCATCGTTGCCGAGGCGGGATCGAATTGGCGCGCCGGCACACCTGAGACTGATCGGGATCAAGCGCGCAAACTGATTGATGCCGCCGTGGCCGCGGGAGCCGATGCGGTTAAGTTTCAGGTCTACCGGCCTGAAACGGTATATGTCCCGAACGCAGGAAGCAGCGACTACTTGTCCGATTCCGGTATTAAGGAAGATATCAGTGACATTTTCGCCGATCTTTCGATGCCCTATGAGATGATCGAAGAGCTTGCTGAGTATTGTAAATCTGGCGGGATCGAATTTATGAGCACGCCGTTTTCACCGGAC
>CALINB010000154.1 GCA_938045325.1 uncultured Rhodospirillales bacterium
GCATCGATGAAACAGGCGAGTTGTCTTTCGACGATGCACGTTTCAATTTTTACCAAGCAGCAAAACAGGGACTCGATGCACAACTCACTTGGCCGGGCGGTAAAACGGTTTCGGCACGGGGCTTGATGCTCGATGAAATCATTCCAGCGGCGCATCGGGGGTTGGCTGCCTTCGACGTGGACCAGGAGGATCGTGATTTATTTCTCGGGGTCCTCGAGGCGCGGGTCCAAAGCGGGCAGACTGGAGCCGCATGGCAACGGGCCGAACTCAATCGCCGCAACGGCAATATTTTCGAGATGATGTCCGTCTATTGCGAATGTCAGCGAAGCGGTATACCAGTTCACCAATGGAAACTTTAAAAAAACAAAGCGGAGTTTTCCCTTGGCGATAACGGTGCTGGACCGCGTTCCGGATCGGTTTTTGGACGTTTCGGCGCGTGATCTCATTCATGTTCTGCCGTCTCCGACGCTGTTCGATCTTCCCGGCCGGCTGGAAGCGCCTTTGTTTGTTTCCGTATTGCTTCACGGTAACGAAGATACGGGACTTATGGCCGTTCAGCATGTTTTGCGCCGGTATCAAGACCAAATTTTACCGCGCAGACTTTTATTGTTTGTGGGGAACGTCACCGCCGCTGCCGCCGGTTTGCGCCGGCTGGACGAGCAACTCGACTTCAATCGCGTCTGGCCCGGCACGCTGTACCCGGACTCGTCCGAAGCGGAACTCATGCGCGAGGTTGTTGATTATGTTGCCGGGCAAGGGCCCTTTGCCAGTATCGATATCCATAATAATACGGGGCTTAATCCGCATTACGCCTGCCTCAATACGCTCGATAGCGCGTTTCTGCATCTGGCGCAGTTGTTCAGCCGAACAGTCGTGTTTTTCGAAAAGCCCGAAGGGGTTCAGTCGGCGGCCATGGCGCGGCATTGTCCTGCGGTGACGGTGGAGTGCGGAAAGCCCGGGAAGAGCTCGGCGACGGAGCATGCCGTCGAATTCGTCGAGGCATGCTTGGCGCTATCCGAATTTCCTCATCATCCGCCGGCGCACCAGGACATCGATTTGTTTCGGACCTTCGCCGTTGTAAAGGTGCCGCCGGAAACGACGTTTTCGTTTCACGGCAAGGATGCCGATATTCAATTCCGCGAGGATATCGATCACATCAATTTTACGGAACTGGCGCCGGGCGCTGTGCTTGGGAATTGCAAGCCGGACGCGCGCCTGAATGTCGAATGGGACGCCGCAGCGCCGTTTTCGAATATTTTAGAATACGCGGATGATGAAATTCGGCTCGCTCAATATGCGATTCCGTCGATGCTGACGCTCGATCCGCGCGCCGTGCGCCTCGATTGCCTGTGCTATCTGATGCAGCGGATCAATTTCGACGGCGAGTTTGTGCACGATAAAACTCAGAAGCGCGCAAACGCCATTATCTGATCAGTCCAACCACTCGGAATCTGATCAGTCCAACCACTCGGATGTGGATTCTTCCGCGATGAAGTAGGCCTTCGTGCCGGCTTCGAGGACGCCCGAGTAACGGCCGCAGAACAGATAGCCGTCGACCGGCGCCTTGAGTTGTTCGATTACCTCGAAGCTGTGCAGGTCTATGATCTCGCCCAAGACGGTACCTTTTGTGATCAGAGTGCCAAGATCGGATTTTTGTTCGAAATTGGATCTTAAGTAACCGCCTTTGCTAGGGTTGATCTCGAACCGGCTTTTGACGCCGAAGTGTAATTGCTTGGGCGGTTTTTGCGGGTTCACATTCGGCAGCATGCCGAAAGCGGCGAGCACGTTATAAAGCCCATGCGTCATTTCATCGAGATACGCGTTGGTCGCGTCAGGGCCGAGATACACGCCGCCCACTTCCGGGTTAATGCCGGGAACGTTGCGGGTGTGAAGGTAACGCGATGCCGTGCCGATGAGATTGTTGTGATGCACGAATTGCGAGCAGAACATGCGCGATAACTCGAAACATTTGTTTTGCAGTTCCTGCGGGCCTTCGTTGTCGTAATCGATGCGCGATTGCAGCCGGCCACCCTGGCCGCCGGTGTGAAAATCCAAATACAAATCGACATGATCGAGAAGGTTTTCACGAACTTTTGCCGCGACCATTTGCGTGAGGTTGCCTTTCGGATTACCCGGCGAGACTTCATGGAGGTCCGTTTTGCCGTGCATTTCCGGTGTTTGGCGGTTAAAGGCCGCCATGGCGAAGGTGTTGGCGACCGGGATGGCGGCAATCCGGCCCTTAAGGTCGGCGGTGTCTATTTTTTCCAGCAGCGCACGAACGGCCATGGCGGTCAGAAATTCGTCACCGTGCACCAAGGTGAGGATGCCGACGGTCGGTCCGTCCTGCTTGCCGGTTACCACATGCAAGGGCAGGGTCATGTTGTCGTTGAAGAGGGTTTGCGTGACATGAATTTTTGTAAATGTCCGGCCTTCTTTTTGTTTTGCCCATAAGGGTTCAGCTTGGCTCATGAATGTAATCCTCCCTTGAATTCTTTGGCTTAAACCGTATGTTGAGCGTCAATTAAGCAGACACCGCCGGTCAGGTCCAGACCCTTGGTTCAATAGCTGGGCGGTAACATGAAAATGGGAGAACATGATGATTAGAGCATTGACTGTCGGCCTCGGGTGGTGGGGACAGGAGTTGGTTAATTCAATCCAGGGCAAGAGCGATAAAATCGAGGTCGTTTATGGCCTGACCCGGACGTCATCCGATGAAGCGAAGGCATACGCGAAGAAGCAAGGTTTCGAGCTGCTGACCTGCCCCTACGAAGAAGCCATTGTGCGCGACGATATCGACGCGGTCATCCTGGCGTCTCCACACAGTGTACACCGCAAGCAAGTTGAAATTGCTTCAGCCGCCGGCAAGCACATTGCGTGTGAAAAGCCGTTTACGTTGAACAAAGCAGATGCCGAAGCTGCGATTAAAGCCGCAAACGATGCGGGCGTGACGCTCTCAGTCTTGCACAACCGCCGTTTCAATCCGGTGGTGCAGGAAATACGTCGCCTTGTCGAGTCGGGTGAACTTGGCACGATTTCCCACGTCGAAGGTAACTTCTCCGGTGACTCGGGTCTCAAACGCAAAGGCGACACCTCATGGCGTCAGGACCGCACCGAATCCCCGTTGGGTTCGATGACCGGCAAGGGGCTGCATGTGATCGACGCACTGGTCAGCATTTGCGGGCCGATCGAAAAAACATTCGCGCAAAGCTTCAGCCGGGTGCTCGGCGGCAAGGAAGACACCACGTCATGCATGCTGTGGTTTCAAGAAGGCATGACCGGTTATCTCGGCACACTCGATGCGACGACCACCTATTGGTGGATGAAAGTCTACGGCACCGAAGGGCGCGCCGAAATGCGCGGCTGGCAGGAACTCGTCGTGCATATGCGCGATAAGGACCCGGTGGTGAAAGACCTCGGTAAAGTCGATCTCGAACGCGCGGAATTGGAAGCCTTTGCCGATGCGGTCAATGGCGTCGCACCGTTCCCGATGACCCAGGATCAGATGGTCAGCGTGCCCGCGTTTTTGGAAGCCGCCGTCAAGTCGGTCGAAACACAACAGGTCGAACAAGTCGCTTAAATTTCAAGCAGCAGTTTTCCCTTAGTGAGGCGGCCCTCGATTGTATCGTGGGCCGTTTTCGCGTCTTGGATCGGAAACACGGTGTCGATCACGGCCTTAAGCCGCCCGGCGGCGATGTGGCCGAATAAATCCTGCGCGCGGTTGTTAATCTCACTAAAGTTCTGCATGGAATCGGCCGGATGGGGGCGGGTGAGGACAATTGATCCCGATTCCGCTAGCTCGATCGGATCGATCGGTGGCACGCGCCCCGAGGCGGCACCGAACAGTGCGAGCGTGCCGCGTTTCTTGAGGCATTTCATACTGCGCTCGTATGTGGCGGCGCCGACGGAATCGTAAACCACATCGGCTTTGCGTCCGTCGGTGATGTCTTCGACGACTTGGGCGAAATCAGTTTCATTGTAGTTGATGGCAAAATCCGCGCCACAAGCTCGTGCGATCTCGGCTTTCTCGTCTGTTCCGGCGGTCGCAATCACGTAAGCACCGCGCAGCTTCGCCAGTTGAACGAGCGTTTGCCCGACACCGCCCGCGGCGGCATGAATTAAACAGGTGTGGCCTTCTTCAAGTGGAAACAATGAATGGGACAGGTAATGCGCCGTGCATCCCTGCAGCATGAGCGCGGCGCCGATTTGCAAATCGACATCATCGGGAACTTTGACCAGCCGCCACGCGGGCACCGCGGCGTATTCGGCGTAACTGCCGAGGCTTAGGCAATAAGCGACGCGATCGCCTTCTTTGATGTGCGAAACGCCGGGGCCGGTCTTCGCGATTGTGCCGGAACCTTCCATGCCGATGGTGAAGGGGGGGCTGTTGATATACGTGCGCGACTCCTTGTAGCGACCCTCGCGCATGTAGACGTCGATGAAGTTGATTCCGGCGTATTCGAGTTTGACGAGCGCTTCGTCGTCGCCTGGTTCGGGCACGGGTGCGTCGTTTAGGGAGAGGACAGATGAATCGCCATAGGTTGCCGCTTGTATGGCGCGCATGGGTTTTAGCCTTTAAGCGCTTCGACCATCGCCTTGCCGGCGTCCGACGGGGTGTCGATTACGCGCACGCCCGCTTTGGTGAGCGCTTCGACTTTCGATTGATACGTACCCTTGTTTCCCATGACGATGGCGCCGGCGTGGCCCATCTTTTTGCCCTTGGGCGAGGCGCCTCCCGCGATAAACGAAACCACCGGTTTTTTCATGGTAGCCGCGTATTCGGCGGCGTGCTCTTCCATGGTGCCGCCGATCTCGCCGAGGATAAACACACCTTTGGTTTTATCGTCTTGATCAAGGCACTCAAGTGCTTCGCGGGTTGTGGTGCCGATCACCGGATCGCCGCCGATGCCGATAAAGGCGGATTGACCGAGGCCTGCTTGGGTCACGTTCAAGCTAATCAACGTACCGAGACTGCCCGAGCGGGAAATGATGCCGACGTTGCCCTCACGCATGATGTTCTTGTTAAACGCCGGCATAAACCCGACGAAGCATTCGCCCGGCGTCGCGATTCCGGTGGTGTTCGGGCCGATGATTTGCGTGCCGTTGGCTTTGCCGGCCGCAACAATCTCCATAACATCCTGCACGGGGATATGTTCAGTCAGGATGACGAGTTTCTTGACACCCGCTTCGATGGCATCCAGCGCACCGGCTTTTGCAAACAAAGGCGGGACGAAAAGACCGGCAACGTCGAATTCGACTTCTTTCATGGCATCTTGCGCTGTGTTGAAGACCGGTACACCCAAATGCGTCTGGCCGCCTTTTTTCGGAACGATCCCACCGACGATGGTCGTGCCGTACTCCTGCATGCGTTCGGTCCAGAAGGTGCCTTGCTTGCCGGTGATGCCTTGAATCATCACCCGTTCGTGCTGGCGAACAATCATGACGCGCCTCCTTTTGCAGCATCGACCGCTGCCTTACAGGCCTCATCCATGGTCGGGTAGGGGGTGATATCGAGACGCTCCGTGAGCAATTTGCGGGCTTCTTCATCGCCGGTGCCGTGCACGGAAAAGAAAACCGGCAGGGTGGGCTTTAGCTCTTCCCATGCCGCGATAATGCCTTCGGCCATTACGTCGCAGCGGGCAAACGCGCCGCAGAAATTAACAACCAGACTTTTGACTTTTTTGTTTGAGAGAACCAACTCGAGCGCGGGCTTGCCTTTGGTGTAAGCTTCACCGCCGATCTCCATGAAGTTGGCGGGAACGCCGCCGTGATGTTTCACCACATCCATGGTGGTCATCGTCAAGCCCGCACCGTTGGCAAGCACTCCGACATCGCCATCGAGTTCAATATATTTCAGGCCGACGCTTTTGCCTTGTTCTTCGAGTGCGGTCAGTTTGTCCGGCGTACCGTTCGGCGCGAGGTCCTGCTGACGTACGATACCCGAGTCGTCCATGGAGAACTTGCAATCCAAGGCGATCAAATCGCCGTCGGTTTTGATGACAAGCGGATTAATCTCCAAAAGCTCGGCGTCGTTGTTCCGGTAGGCCTTATAAAGTTTCACCAGAACATCGGCTGCCTTGTCCGTGCTGTTGCCTAAATCGAGGCCGTCGAGAATTTTCAGCGCACCGGCTTTATCGAGGCCGGTGCGAATATCGATAGGCTGGCGGCGGACTTGCTTGGGATCTTCTTCGGCTGCTTCTTCGATGTCCATGCCGCCGAGGGTTGAAAACAGCACCATCGGTCCGCGGCTTTCGGAATCGTTGATGATGGCGGCGTACAGTTCTTTCTCGATCGGGGCTTGTGCTTCGACGAGGACTTTTTCGACCGTAAACTCGCCGATGGTCATGCCGAGAATGGCTGTGGCGACCTTTTTCGCTTCTTCCGGCGTGTCGGCCAGCTTGATGCCGCCGGCCTTGCCGCGTTTACCGGTCGGCACTTGTGCTTTCACGACGACCTTGCCGATTTTTTCGGCGGCCTGGGCGGCTTCATCGGGGGTTGTTGCCATTTGGCTCGGCGGCACGGGGATTCCGGCCGCGGCAAGAACGGGTTTGGCCGCGTATTCTTCGAAGTTCATATCGATGGGTCCCCGTTGTTTATTTGCCGAATTTTTCCCAGTACGCACCAAACAATTTTTCTTCGCTCGGTTTGTCTTCCGGGATGGTATTGACGAGATGGGTAATGTTGATGAAGTGCTTGTAGCTTAAGTTCTCGCTGATGGAGTTGCCGGCCCAAGTGCCGCAGCCCATGGTGAGAGTAAAGTTCAAGCCATTATCAAAGCTGCCGCCGTTGCCGAACGTGTGGGCTTGGTTGACGAGAACACGGACCACATCCATTTTCTCGGCGATTTTCTTGGCGTTAGCTTGTTCCTTGGTATGAATGCCGACTGAATGGCCCATACCCTGATAGTTCAGCACTTCTTGGACTTGATCGATAGCCGCATCGATGTTGGGCGCTTTGTAAACCGTCAGGGCAAGCGAGAGTTTTTCTCCAGAAAACGGTTTGTCTTTTCCCGCACCTTCGTCTTCGACCATGAAGAATTTCGCTTTTTTGGCTTCTTCGGGCAATCCGCAGACATCGGCGAAGACGTCGGCGTCTTTCGCCAGCACATGACGGTTCAGTTTGCTGTCGACCCACAGGTTTTTCGCGACTTTATCTTTTTCTTCCGCCGAGCACATGTAGCCGCCGACTTTCTCGAGTGCTTTAATGGCATCGTCATAAACATCAGCAACGATGGTGACGGAATTCTCCGACGAACACGACGTTGAGTTGTCGAAGCATTTCGACAGCATGATTTTTTGTGCCGCGTCATCCAGGTCCGCACTTGAATCAATGATCACAGGCACATTACCCGCACCGACACCGATGGCCGGCGTACCAGAGCTATACGCATTGCGCACGTTGTTTTGCGAACCGGTCACCGCCAGCAGGTCGGCGGCCCCCATCAGGGTGTTGGTCAGTGATTTTGTGACAGGCGCAGGCAAGATTTGCACCAAGTCCGCAGGCAGGCCAATCTTCTCAAGTTCTTCGCGCATCCAGATCACGGTTTTTTCCGTTGCCGTGTAACCAGACGGCGAGGGGGCGATAATTACCGCGTTGCGGCCTTTGATCGCCATCATGGCTTTATTGACGGGCGTGGCACTCGGATTGGTCGAGGGAACGACCGCGCCGACTACACCGACGGGCTTGGCATATTTCACCAGGCCTTTTTCCGGGATTTCTTCAATCACACCTACGGTTTTAACGCGCATGAGATCGCGTAGCGTGCCGAAGTTTTTGCGTTGGTTTTTCGTAATCTTGTCTGTGACATTTCCCAGTCCCGTATCGGCGACGGCAGCTTCAGCGGCTTCCTTCGCGTGCTCGGGTTGGTAAATCGACCAGCACAATGCGGTAACGGCCTCATCGACCCGGGCTTGATCGGCATTGGCAAACTGCGCCATGGCGGCGCGTGCCTTATCGATCAGGCCGTTGATGACGGCGGCATCATCGCGTTCTTCGGTTTGAAGTGGTGCGGGTTGTGACATAGTTGAGCTCCCTCAATATCAGGGCGTTTCATTACAATTTTATAATATAACGGTCAATGCACTGAGGCTACGGGGTCATCAAGCATTAATCGTCAATGACATAGGTTTTCTTCTTGGTGAAGACCAGCCGGTAGAACTGCATGGCAAAGGTGCCGATACCGCAAATGAGTAGTCCCGCGGCGATCGGCCGGCCGATCCAATTCATGATGTCGTAATGCATCATTTGGCTGGCCTGGGCGAAGTTCTGTTCGCCGATCTTGCCAAGGATCAAGCCCAGCACGATACCGGCGACGGAGTAACCGGAGCGGCGTAGGAAGAATCCGAGGATACCGGCCGCGAACATTACGAAAATATCCATGGTCAAGCTGCGGATTGCATACGAGCCGATGGTCGCCAGCAGCATGATGGCCGGTGCCAGGAAATGGAACGGAATGCGCAGCAAATGCACAACCGTTTTTGTTTGCAGCCAGCCCAAGACGAAAATCGAAATATTGGCGAAGAACATGGCGGCGAATACGACCCAAACCAGTTTCGAGCTGTTTTGAAAAACAAGCGGACCCGGGTCCATGTTGTGCATTTGAAACACGCCGATCATCATCGCCGTCAGCGCACCACCAGGTAAGCCAAGCGCCAGTAGGGGGATCATGGCAGCTCCCGTCGCGGCGTTGTTGGATGTTTCCGAGGAAACCACGCCTTCGAGTTGACCTTTGCCGAACTCTTCAGGTTTTTTCGACCAGCGGACCGCTTCGCTGTAACCCATAAAGGCGGCTAATGTTGCGCCAATGCCGGGCAGAATGCCGGCAAAGAAGCCGATGACGACGGATCGGGCGACGGCGATTTTCAATTTCCAAAATTCAAGGAAGCTTGGAAAATCCAGATTAACTTTTGGCGCTTTATATGCACCTGTTGCACGTTTTTCCGCCTGAAGCAGCACTTCGGAAATGGCAAAGATGCCGAGAATAACCGGAATAAAGTGAATGCCCGCCAGCAAATACGTAATGCTAAACGTATACCGCTCGATACCCGCAACCGGATCAAGACCGACAAGTGCGATCGAGAGACCTAGGCCGACTGAAAGCCAGCCTTTCCAAATGGTGGCGGAACCAACGGATGCGGCAACAGCGATACCAAAGAACACGAGCGCAAAAATCTCGGGCGGACCGAATGCCGAGATCGCCCAGTTCGCGAGAAGCGGTGTCGCCGACATCATCAATAGGGCCGAACATGTTCCGCCGAACGCAGAGCACAAGACGGCAGCACCAACGGCTTTACCGGCCATGCCTTTTTGCGTCATGGGGTAACCGTCAAACGCGGTTGGGGCGTTTTCCGGCGCGCCGGGGATATTGAAGAGAATGGCCGTGATGGCGCCCCCAAACACGCCGGAGCAATAAATGACCGAATACAGCATGATGGCGTCGGTCGGCGTCATGGAGCCGGTAAACGGCAAAATGATCGCGCCGAGGGTCAACATGCTGACGCCGGGGATGGCACCGAAGAACATGCCGCCCAACAGGCCACCAATGAAAATCATGATGCTGGTAAAGTCGCTGAAGAGGGTGAGGGTGCCTTGAATGAAATTTTCCATGATCCGCCCCTATTGCAATATTTCGACGACCCAGGTGCCGAACCCGTAGAACCCCGGCAGGTTCCCGGTCGGCAGGCCGACATAAAGAAATTTGGTGAAGAGGATGCTGAGGAAAAGATAAATCCCGATGGGAACACCAATCAAAAAGCCTAAACGGCGCTCGCCAGTTAAATAAAGATAAGCCATCAAGAAAAAGGGTGTCGTGAAATAAAAGCCCAGAGATTCCACGGTCAAGGCATAAACGAGCGGGACACCGAGCATCAGCCACATGTTTATGCCAAGCGGTTCGTGTGTTTCTTCGGAAACGACATCCGTGGCGCTTTTTTCGTCGGGGTCTTCCGCTTTAAAGAGGCTTTGAAGCAGTTGGCCGAGTGCTGCAAAGAAAACAACGGCAATGATGATGCGGGGCCAGCCGGCTGCGCCAAATTTGTACATATTGACTTCCCGGTCAAAGCCGAAGGTCAACGCAAAGGCGCTTATTGTAAAAAACATCCAAAAACCAAATTCAATCCATTGGTTTCGAGGTAATTTACGCATTGGCGAACTCCCCATTTTAGTCCCTGTGAGCAAACTCCGGCGGAGATCAATCCGCCGGAGTTCGTCATGCCTTCTTTGACATGAATCGTGAAGTTA
>CALINB010000155.1 GCA_938045325.1 uncultured Rhodospirillales bacterium
GATTAAATGTTGCAATATTGATCGAGGCATCGCCCAAAATCGTTCCCAAAGCGCCGATAAAGCCCGGTTTATCCTGGTTGGTGATGTACAACATGTTCGGCCCTAATCGTGCATCGATCTGAATGCCCTTGATCGACACCAGGCGCGGGATGGAACCATCAAATAATGTGCCCGATAAGCTGCGAGTTTGATTTTCCGTTGTGACCGTCAAACGGATCAGCGTTTGATAACTGTCACACTCTGGGCAATGGGATTCGGACACGCTAATATCACGCTCCTTAGCAAGCTCAGGCGCACTCACCAGATTGACCGACTCGAGTGTCGGCGCCAGCAACCCCTGTAGGATAGCTGCCGTCAACGGTTTTGTATTTAACTCGGCTACCTGGCCTTCGTACTCAATTTTAATATCATTAATCGCCGATTCCGTGACCTGGCCGGCAAAGCTGCCGATTTGCTCGGCGAGCTTCAGGTACGGGTTTAATTTCGGCGCATCCTCAGCACTGATCGACGGCATGTTGATCGCATTGGTGACGGAACCCGTTAACAGGAAATCCGCCATCTGTTCGGCGATTTGTACGGCGACCTTTTCTTGCGCTTCCGTCGTCGATGCCCCCAGATGCGGCGTTAAGACGACTTGCTCCATGCCGAACAAAACACTGTCTTTTGCGGGCTCTTCAGACAGAACGTCCAAGCCGGCGCCGCCGACATGGCCGCTTTCGATAGCAGCCTTCAAATCTTCCTCGACCAATAACTCACCGCGGGCGCAGTTGATAATCCGCACGCCCTTCTTCATTTTCGCGATCGATTCGGCGTTGATGATATTTCGGGTCGCATCGGTCAGCGGTGTATGCAGGCTGATAAAATCGGCACGGGTGAATAAATCGTCCAGTTCGACTTTTTCGACACCCAAATCCTTTGCCCGCTCCGGCGAGAGATACGGATCGTATGCCGCAACTTTCATGCCTAGGCCAAGGGCTTTATCGGCAACAATTGAACCGATATTCCCGCAACCGATAATGCCCAGCGTTTTGCCGGTCACCTCGACGCCCATAAACCGGTTCTTTTCCCATTTTCCCGCGTGTGTCGAAGCGTTCGCTTCGGGAAGATCCCGGGCCAGGGCAAACATCATGGCGATGGCATGCTCTGCCGTGGTGATCGAGTTGCCGAACGGGGCGTTCATGACAATGATCCCCCGCTGAGTTGCCGCCTTAATGTCGATGTTATCGACGCCAATGCCCGCACGGCCGATAACCTTTAAGTTGTCGGCTGCTTCGATAATATCGGCTTTAACCTTCGTCCGGGACCGGACGACAAGCCCGTCGTATTCGCCGATCTTTGCCTTAAGGTCGTCCATCGGGATATCAAATAAGGCATCGACATCAATGCCGCGTTCCTTAAATACCTTTTCGGCCAGAGGGCTCATTTTGTCGGAAATGATTACCTTTACCATCGTATAATTATCCTTCTGCTTTTACGGTTGCGTAGGCCCAATCAAGCCATGGGCACAACGCTTCCAAGTCATCTTTTTCAACGGTCGCACCGGCCCAGATACGCAATCCCGGCGGGGCGTCTCTGTATGCTCCGATATCGAACGCGACTCCTTCTTTATCGAGCGCTGCAGCCACGCGTTTACTGACCGCCGCCTGATCATCATCGGATAAATCTTGGAACCAGGGATCGACAATTTTAAGACACACCGACGTCGTCGAACGCTGTTCGGCAACGTCAGCGAGGTTGCCGACCCAATCGGACTGATCAATCCAGTCATAAAGCACGGCAGCATTTTCCTCCGACCGCTTTATCAAACCTTTTAAACCTCCGACGGATTGAGCCCAGCTTAACCCGTCAAGAGCGTCTTCGACTGCCAGCATTGACGGCGTATTGATCGTTTCACCTCTGAAAATACCGGCAATCAATTTTCCCGCTTTGGTTAGCCGGAACACTTTCGGCACCGGCCAGGGCGGCGTGAACGATTCAAGTCGTGCTACCGCGCGCGGGCTTAAAGCCAGCATGCCATGCTGCGCCTCACCGCCGAGCACCTTCTGCCAGGAATACGTCACCACATCGAGCTTGTCCCACGGCAGATCCATGGCGAAGGCCGCCGAAGTCGCATCACAAATCGTGAGCCCTTCACGGTCCGCCGGTATCCAATCGCCGTTCGGCACACGCACACCCGAGGTCGTGCCGTTCCAGGTAAAGACGACATCGCGGTTGCAATCGACGTCCGTCAGGTTCGGCAATTGTCCGTATTCGGCTTTAAAAAGCCGTATATCATCGATTTTCAGGTCTTTGGAAATGTCTCCGGCCCAACCGGCACCGAAGCTTTCCCAGGCCAAGACGTCGACGCCGCGCTCACCCAATAGTGACCACAAGGCCATCTCGACCGCACCCGTATCGGACGCCGGCACAATGCCGAGCAGATAATCATCGGGCATACCCAGCATCGACTTCGATTGTTCGATGACGGAAGCCAGTTTTGCCTTAGCCGGTCCCGAACGATGGGAGCGCGCCAGACAAGCATCCTCAAGCGCCGCCAGGGACCATCCCGGGCGTTTGGCACAAGGACCTGAAGAAAAACAAGGATTTGCCGGACACCGGTCCGGCCTGGAAATGGTATTCATTTTGATCTCCCTTCCTTCCAGAAGGGTCGCGACCCGTTGGGGGATCGTGGCCCGCTGCCCTTATAGGGGGCAGCACCGGCCCTGTCCATAACCATTTTGGCTTTTTGTGAGAAGATTGCGTTCAGGCGCATTTCTCAACGATTTCTTCCGCCACGCTTAGAACTGAGCCGTGTGTGACATTGACTGCTTAAAAATTGCACATATTTAACTCGAGAGTGCATTTACACAGCAGGAATTCTCGCTCCGATGAGAGACCCTTACGAGGTACTTGGCGTCGACCGCAAGGCAAGTGAAAAGGAAATTCGCGATGCGTAACGGCGTCTCGCTAAAGAAAATCACCCTGATCTACACCCCGGTGACAAGTCAGCCGAGGAACGGTTCAAGGAAATTTCGTTCGCCTATGACTTATTAAAGGACCCGGAAAAACGCCTTCGCTACGACCAAGGTGAGATTGATGCCAGCGGGCAAGAAAACCCGGAACGATCTTTCTATCGTGCTTACGCCGATACAGGCGATGGAGCCAAATATGCCCGTTATGAGGACTTCGCCGATTTCATGGATAAAGGCGATGTTTTTGCCGATCTTTTCCGGCATGCCGGCGAAGGACAGCGATCTCATATCAAAATGCAAGGCGCTAACACTTCGTACACATTGCAAATCGAATTATTGGATGCAGCAAACGGCGCTAAAAAACGTATTACCATGCCCGACGGAAACGTTCTCGACGTCACGATTCCAGAGGGCGTGCGCGACAGGCAGACAATACGCTTGAAAGGGAAAGGACAACCCGGTTACGGCGGCGGATCACCGGGTGATGCCTATATTGAAATTCATATCAAGCCCCACGGTTTTTACCGCAGAAAGGACAACAATATTCACATCACCCTCCCCATTACACTCAGTGAAGCTGTATTGGGCGGCAAGATTGATGTCCCGACAATTAAAGGAAAGGTATCGATGACGGTCCCGAAGGGATCGAATACGGGCACAACGCTCCGCCTGAAAGGCCGAGGCATTTTAGATGCAAAAACAAAACAATCGGGCGATCAATACGTTGAACTGCAGGTCGTTCTGCCCGAAGAGGCCGACCAAACATTAGAAGACTTCGTCTCAAAATGGGCTCCTGCGAATTCCTACAATCCACGTGAAAAGCTGAAAGCCTTATGATGTTAAGCTTCAATGAAGTCGTTAATGCTATTGAGTCATTGCACGCCCAAGACCTCAACACTTGGATTCGTGATGGTTGGGTCCTGCCTTCCGGCAATACAAAAAATTATCAATTTTCGGAAATTGATGTTGCCCGCATTCAATTAATTTCAGAATTATTTTACGAATGCGATTTTGATGCTGAGGCTATGCCCGTTGTTCTCAACCTACTTGATCAAATCTATGGTCTCCGGCGCCAACTCAATACCCTAACGCGCGCCATTGAAGTTCAGCCAACAGAAATTCGCATAAAAATCAGCCAAGCCCTTACCGAATCCGGCCGCCAATCACCGCAAACTTAACTGTCACCATCAATTTGCTCCAGGCAATTGAAACAAACGCAATTGACGCACGCTCTAAAGAAACAACTAACGGTATTTAAAGCGCTTGGCTATCGGTCTCGCCGGTCCGAATGCGGACCGCCTGACCGACTTCCAATACGAAAATCTTGCCATCGCCGATTTTGCCGGTTTGTGCCGACTTTTGAATGGTCTCGACCGTGGACTCGACCAAATCGTCACTCACCGCGATTTCAATTTTAACTTTCGGCAAGAAACTGATCTCGTATTCAGCCCCACGATAGATTTCCGTTTGACCTTTTTGCCGACCGAAGCCTTTAACTTCACTCACGGTCATACCTTGTATGCCCAATGGCGTCAGTGCCTCCCGGACATCATCCAGCTTAAAAGGTTTGATAATCGCCATTACCAGTTTCATGGCTGAGCTCCCTATCCCTTTTACATTTCATACCCACGTTCGCCGTGGGTCGTGATGTCCAAGCCTTCGACTTCATCTTCATGGCTGACTCGAAGGCCGCCGACGGCCTGAACGATTTTAACGATAATAAAGCTGACAACACCGGCCCAAACCACGGAGGCAATAACCCCGGTACCTTGAACGCCGAGCGCTTTGGTGATTGTCATCCCCTCGGCCAAACCTTGGCCGTCCAGGGTGGCTGCGAGCACCGCCGTCATCATAATGCCTAAAATACCGCCAACGCCGTGAACGGCAAACACATCAAGCGTATCATCAATCTTCCAAGCCTGCTTCACCATTTGAACCATGTAAAAGCAAACGATACCGGCGGAAATACCGATAATAAAGGCGCCCATTGGGCCGACAAAACCGGAGGCCGGCGTGATCGTCGCCAAACCGGCGATTGTGCCCGTTACGGTGCCGACAAGTGTTGGTTTGCCATACTTGATCCACTCAATCGCCATCCAAACGATTGAAGCGGTGGCGGCGGATATATGTGTAACCGTCATGGCCATACCCGCACTTTCGTTGGCGGCTACGGCGCTGCCCGCATTAAAACCGAACCAACCGACCCACAGCATCGACGCGCCGATCATGGTCATGCCAGGGTTATGGGGCGGGCGGACTTCATTGGGAAATCCTCTGCGCGCGCCAAGAGCACCCGCGATAACCAATGCCGAGACGCCCGCTGTTGCGTGAACGACAAGCCCGCCGGCAAAATCCATCACACCCATATCGGCCAACCAACCACCACCCCAGACCCAGTGGCAGACAGGGGCATAAACAAATACCAGCCACAGTGCACTGAACAGGCAAACGGCTGAGAATTTAATACGTTCGACATAGGCTCCCACAATCAGGGCTGGCGTGATGATGGCAAACGTCATTTGGAACATGAAAAAGACGGTTTCAGGAATATCACCGCTGAGGGCTTTTGTTCCCACGCCGGACAAAAACATCTTCGAGAGATCGCCAATCCACTGGTTCATGCCGCCGCCATTGCCAAAGGCCAGGCTGTACACACCGACGAACCACAATATCGAGGCGAGGCAACAAACCGCATAACAATGCATCAGGACTGAGAGCACATTCCGGGCGCGAACTAAGCCTGCATAAAATAGAGCCAATCCGGGGATCGTCATAAACAGCACCAAAGCTGTCGCCGTTAAAAGCCAGGCCGTATTGCCATCACTCAGGGCCTGTTTGCCCTGGGCAAACGCCTCCGTTGGTAATGTGATAAAGCAGAATGCAGCGATGAAGAGCGCCCCAATGGCGCACTTCAAGTGTCCCTTTGACATGGTCCCCTCCGTGCCCTGTGTTTGCCCGGTTGAATACCGGATATTAATACGCCCAAAAGTGCGTCACTTTCGGGTCAGTGCCCAAGCAATATGCACATTGGTGGCAAATGATGCAAGACAGGGTTTCGCACAATCCTGAAGAATGTTGTAAAATCAATTAGTTCGGAGGCCATAGGTTTATATTGCGTCGATTCGCTACCTCCTATAATTGTGCTTTTTATTAAAGTGCTGAAGATATGGGAAACTGGGGGATTATCAGTACATCGTTAAACACGTTGAAAAATATATGTCGCATCACTTTGCTGATACGAAGCTGATACGAATTAAAAAAAACTTAACGATGAAACGGGATCGCAACTGAATGCCAAATAGATTTGAACTCACCCTGAGGCTGAACCTGAACCGGTTTCAGCGAATTGGATTCGCGACCATCGGCGCCGCAGCAATTACACTAGCGCTTGCGTCCCCCGAAAAAGCAACCGCCGCCGGCATGGATAAATTCATTGCGGTCGGCACCGGCTCCGTGAGCGGTGTTTTTTATCCCGTCGGCAAGGGCATTTGCAAACTCGTGAATTCCGGACGCCTGGTTCATCGTGTGCGGTGTTTGGCTTACGAAACCGGCGGCTCGGTTTACAACATCGAAGCCGTCCGCTCGCGTGAATTGGATGTCGGCATTACCCGTTCCGACCTCGCCGCCTTGACCTTTCAGGGAAAAACGATGCCGCCGAACGAACTAGGCCCGGCAACCGATTTACGCGCCATCGCCAATCTTTATGAAATGCCTGTCGGCATCATCGTCAAGGAAAAGGCAAAGATAAAATCGCTTAAGGATTTTACCGGCAAACGATTTAATTTCGGCAACCGCGGGTCCGGCAAACGGACGATGGCCGAATTATTGTTTAAGTATAAAGGTTGGGGGCCGGCCGATTTTGCAAAACTGACTGAATTTTCAACAAAATAAATGGGCGAAGAGTTCTGCGCCGGCAAACTCGACATTCTCCTCGAAATACTGGGCCACCCCGCGGCTTTCTATAACAAAATGATCGAGCAGTGCGGCGGCGCCCTTTATAACTTTTCAAAAGAAGAAATAGACGGATTGACGAAAATTCTACCGTTTTCAGCCCCGCAAAAAATTAAAGGCGGTATGTATTATGACACCCCGAACGATATCAATACATTCGGCTTTCAAGCCGTCATGATCGCATCCAGTAAAGTCCACCCGAAATCAATCCTTCATATGATGAATTCCGCATTTGGCAATTTAGACAAACTTCACAAAATTCATCCTGCCCTATCGACAACAAATCGCGGCAGCATGAAACAGGATCTTGTTACACCAAGGAGAAACGTAATGAACAATAATTCAGCTGATGGCGATATTAAGCGCTATCCAATCGAAACGGTACGGACTCAAATTGAGAATTGTTTGACCGCCTGGGGCATGACGGAGGCAAACGCGAAACTCACATCGGAAGTGATGGTCGATGCCGATACCTGCGGTATCGATACGCACGGCATTTCCATGCTGACCGTCTATCACGGCCGCCATCGTAACAACTACATCACCCTCGCCGCCGAGCCGATTACCGTCAATGAAACGCCGGTCTCTGCCCTCATTGATGCCGGCGGTGGCCTCGGTTATGTCGCCTCGATTAAGGCCACCGAAACGGCCATTGCGAAAGCTCAACAGGCCGGCATGGCCGCCGTCGCCGTGCGTAACTCCGCCCACTTCGGCGCGACCGGTTATTACACCCGCATGATGGCGCGCAAAGGCCTGGTCGGCATCGCGACCACGTCCGCCGTCGGGCGCAGCGTCGCACCGACCTTCGGCAAGGAACCGAAATTCGGCACTGACCCGATTGCGTTTGCCGCCCCGACGAAACGAAATAAGATTTACAGCCTCGATATGGCGACGACGACGGTCGCGCGCGGCAAAATCCGCAACAAATATAACGAGGGCCAGCCGGTACCCGTCGGCTGGGTCAACGATAAAGACGGTAATCCCACGACCGACCCGGCCCTATTGATTGACGATCAGGGCGGCACGCAAACACCCTTAGGCGGGACGCGCGAGTCCGGCAGCCACAAAGGATACGGCCTCGGTATGATGGTGAATATCCTCTCGTGCGCGTTTTCCGGTGCGCGCATCATGACCGGTGAGTTGGCCAACAAGCAACCCGTTCCCGGCACCATGGATGTCGGCCACTTTTTTCTCGCCATCGATCCGAAAATTTTCGCACCCGACCGCCCGTTCGAAGAAGCAGTTGATGAAATGATCGACGATCTGCACGCCACCATCCCGGTCGACCCCAATCAGCCGGTCCTGGTCGCGGGCGAGCCGGAGGACATCATCCGCGCCGAACGGGAAAAATCCGGCATCCCGATCCCCCCGGGCCTACGCGGCAAAATCGAAGAGGTGTGCCGGGACTCGAACGCGGAATTTCTGCTGACCTGATGGCGAACAAAGAAACATTACGGGTCGGGCTTGCCGGTTTCGGTTCCATCGGGCGCACTGTCGGCAATGCGCTTACTGACGGCAGTCCGGGACTGCGTTTGAGCGCCGTCGCCGTGCGCGACCAAGATAAGGCAAAGTCTCATCTTAATACGTATAAACACGACATTCCTCTCGTCTCTCTCAATCAGCTACCGGGTTATGCCGACATCATCGTCGAAGCGACATCCCGTCATTCATTTAAAGACGCCGTGGCACCGGCCATCGAAGCCGGCAAAACAGTGATCACGGCAACCGTCGGCGGTTTATTGCTTCACGATGACCTGATCCAACGCGCAAAAGAGACCGGCGCGCGGATCATTGTACCGACCGGCGGCCTGGCCGGTTTCGATGCGATGCGCGCAGCCGCGGAAGGAACGATACACTCGGTTCAGCTCACCACGCGCAAACCGCCGCACAGTTTGCATGACGCCCCGGTCCTTCAGGAAAAAGGCATCGATCCGAAGAACTTAAAAGAACCGGCATTACTGTTCGAAGGTTCCGCGCGCCAGGCGATCGGCACCTTCCCGGTTGGCCTCAACATTGCTATCGCCTTGAGCATGGCCGGTGTCGGCCCGGACAAAACCAAGCTCGCGGTGTGGCTCGATCCAACCGTCTCGCGCAACGTGCATAAGGTGGATGTGGACGCCGACAGTGCCGCTTTCACCATGACCATGGAAAGCGAACCCGCCGAAGACAACCCGCATAGTGCGAAAATCGCGGCGCTGAGCCTGCTCGCCGCCCTGCGCAGCCTCACCGCGACCATGAAAGTCGGAACCTGAATCCCGACGGTTTTAATCGGTAAATTTCCGTAGATCTTTGATTTTATTGATTAAATTGAGTGACGATGGTCACTGTGCTTTAGCCCGGTTTCTGTGATAATCTCTACCTAACGTATTAAGGATTGAAGGATTTCAGCCGTGGCTGAGGAAGTAACCCTGAACGCCGGACAGCAGACGGCCTTGTCGATTTTGCAAGGAACGTCGGCACAGACCGAACGCACGACAGAACGCCTGTCGACAGGACGGCGGGTCAACAGTGCCATCGATGATGCGCAGGCTTTTTTGCTATCGCGAAATCTGGATACGCGGGCGGCCGAACTGCAGGCCTCGCGCGATGACATCGGCCAAGCGGTGAGTTCTATCGGTGCTGCGCAAAACGGTTTGGAAGCTATTTCCAACCTCACAGGTCAGCTTGAAGGGATCGCGACGGCGGCCCGGGGCGGCACGGCTCAAGAACGCTCGGCGGCAGCTGCCCAGTTTGATGAGATTCGCAATCAAATAGACAACATCGCACGCGACGCGAGCTTCAACGGCACCAATCTGATTGCCTCGACGCCGAGCAACGTGAACGTTTCTTTCGATGAAAATAGCGACTCGGACTTAACGATTTCCGGTTCCGCTTCCGATACTGCTGCCCTCGGCATTAGCGATGCAACCGGTACGAATAACAATTTTGCCACCGACGCCGATATCGAAAACGCATTGGCCAAAGTGCGCCAAGCATCCGACTCCATCCGCTCGACATCGGCAAGTTTCGGCGCGGACGCGGCGATCTTGAACACCCGCGATGAATTCGCCGCCGATCAGGTTAACATTTCGCGCGATGCGTCCGACCGTCTGGTCAACGCTGACCTGAACGAAGAGGCCGCCCGGCAGGTTTCCCTGCAGACCCGTAACGGTTTGGCCACGGCCGGCCTTAACATTGCCAATCAAAGCGAACGGGCTGTCCTCGACCTCTTCTAACGGCTTTTGAAAGTCGTCTCCCATGAACACGCCGAATTACAACGCGTATCAACAGGCGCAAAAGTTGGCGATCACACCTTCGGCGGCGGAATCGGCGAGCCTCAGCCGGGCCGCGGTGCTACTCGAACAAGCCAAATCGAATGTGAAAGATTTTAAGGCGTATTCGACGGCGCTAAACTTCAATCAGAAGTTTTGGACCATTCTCCAGGCGGACTTGACGTCCGACGGCAACCGTTTGCCGGACGAATTGAGGGGCGATCTTTTGAGCCTCAGCGTTTTCATCAACAAGCAAACGGTCAAGGCGCTTTCCGATCCGAATCCTGAGCACCTCGACGTGCTGATCGATATCAACAGAAACGTTGCTCAAGGCCTCAGAGACCAGTCCAATCGCGAACAGGCAAGTTCGTAATCAAACCGCCCGTTGCGCTCCCGACCATCAATGTACTAACAATAAACGCAGCTCTACAGCGGATTGGAAACAGGACCCTCGCCCGTGCCGGACAAAAAACTGACGACCATCGAAAAGGCGCTGGCGCTCAATTTCGATCCGTTGAAATACGGCACCATCGTCGAAATCGGCGCCGGTCAGGAAGTATCGCGCTGGTTTTTTCAGGCTGGTGGAGCCGCCGGTTCCATCGCTAAAACCATGTCCGCCTATGACATGGACGTCAGCGACGACATCTACGGCGTCACGGCCGATAAGCGCTATGTCTCAAAAGACCGCCTCGAACGCATGCTCAAACGTGAGTTCGAGCTAAACATTTCCCGCCTGCAAGATAAGCGCTCCGAAGACTCGCAATACTTTGCCTTTGCCAACACCGTGGCCGCGCAAGGCTTTAAAAAACGCGAGGAATGCCACGGCTGGCTCGGCATCCGCCTGCAACTCACACCGCAATCGGAGCCGGACGATATCATCCTGCATGTGCGCATGCTCGACGACCTGCCGCACAACCAGCAAGAGGCGCTCGGCATTCTCGGCGTCAATCTGATTTACGGCGCATATTTCCTTAACAAGGAACCGGAAGCCCTGCTCAGCAGCCTGATGGACAACCTGCGCTGGGGACGCATCGAGATCGACCTGGTCGAGTTTCGCGGCCCCACGCTCGGCGCCATCGACGACCGCCTGATGGCGCTTCATCTCGTGAAGGAAAGCCTCACTCGCGCCGTGATGTTCGACCTCAACGGCATGATCGTGATCCCGGCGGACACGCTTTATAAGCAGAGCGTTTTTGGTATTCGCGGTGCCTTTCATACTGTTTCCGATACGGATATCGGCATGTTTAACCATGCCAAGGAAAAGTTCTTAAAAAAACCGAATGTCGACGGCAATAAAACGGTTTCCATCGCCGAAATGACCATGGCCGACATCGCTAACGAAGAAGGAATCGATACCGCCGATTTTCTCCGGCGTGTCGATGCCCTGTCGGCGCAAGGGTTCTATGTTTTGATATCGGAGTTCTTCCGCTATTTCCGGGTGCGTCAATACCTCGGACGCTATACCCGCGAACCGGTGGCGATCGTCAGCTATGTCAACGGTTTCGCTGAAATCATTCGTGAAGATTATTATCAAGGTTTGGATGGTGGTATTCTCGAGGGACTCGGGCAACTGTTCATTGGCGACACCACGTTTTACATCTTCCCGAATATCGAAGACGGCAAAATCGCCGAGCCGAAAGTCAGCCTCAATGACCTGCCGATTGCCGGTGAACTGCGCCCGCTGGTGACGTACCTGCACCAGCGCGGACAAATCGTACCCATCGACGATTTCTCGTTGGAATGATTGACCGGGAACTTAAGCGGGTTTAAGCCCCGCGCTCCCAGCCCCACCACCGGCAAAGCCCCTCGCCCATCACGAGTCTTTTATCGGCCTCGCTCAGCCACGGCAGTTCTTCGGTAAACATGGTCACGCATTCGCGCCAATGACACGGCATCTTGGAAATGTCCGTTCCCCAAAACACGCGCTCGGGGCCGAACGCATCGAACACTTGTTTCAAGTACCCCTGCATGACCGGAAACGGGTAAGCCTCGGCGGAATACCCCGGCAGACCGCTTGCTTTTACTGCAATATTCGGATACTTCACCAGCGCCAGCAAATCGGGGATATGCGTCATGGCTTCGGCGTCTTTCGACGATGTGCTGCCGCCGAGCCCGCCCAGATGATCGATCGTGATACGCAGCCCCGGATACCGCTCGGCGATGTGCCCTAACTCGGTGAGATGATCCGGCGATAACGTCGTCAGCGGCACGCCAGCGGTTTCGGCCGCCGCCCAAATTTCCTCCAGCTCGCCATCCTGCAACCGTTGCTGCACGGCTTTGCTCCGGAACGAAAACCGAAGCCCCAGCATGCCCGGTTCCGAGCGCCAATCCTCGATTTGTGCGCATGATGTCTCGACCGGCTGCGCCAACGGCATTAACCCCATGACGGCAAACCGCCCCGAGTATTGCCGCACCGCCGCGCGTGCCAAGTCGATCGCTTCCGGGCACCAACTCGGCGGCGTAATCACGGCGCCGTCGACCCCGGCTTCATCCATTAAAACGATCGCATCTTCAGCCAAGAACGATTTGATTTGCCAATGTACGGGGTTTTCCGGCAGCGCGTTCGCCCAAATGTGAATTTGCGCGTCGATCACTTGCAACGACCGATTAAGATTCATGAGACGCTTAGCCCTCGTCGCCAAGCACGCTTTCCATAAACGCCAAGGCTTCTTTGGTGAAACGCCACATGTTGCCTTCGCGTTCCGATTTGCCTGTTTCCAGCGTCTTCGCACGCTCAACCGGCCCGGCCATGGCGAAACAGGAATGCCCGGCGGCGTCACCATAGCGGTTGCCCGACGGTCCGCTCGCACCGGTCTCGCAAAAACCCCAAGTGGTACCGAGCTGTTCGCGTATGGCACGTGCCACGATCAAGGCGTATTCCTCGGTGGATGCGCGCATGGTCGCGACCTCTTCGGGCAGGCCCAACAAGCCGCGCCGCGCGTCGCGGGTGTAGATCACCCCGCCGCCGACGAAGTACGCCGAAGCACCCGGTACGGCCAACAACGCCGCCGAGATCAACCCGCCGGCGGACGATTCCGACACGGCGATGGTTTCCTTGCGGTCTTTTAAAATCGTCGAGACCGGCAATGCGATTGACGTGAGTTCGTTCATGGATGATTACGTTTTCGACTTCTGCACAAAAAATAAATAAGCGTGCGAAATAAATGAAACGCTTAGCGCCATGACAAATATGTATCCAAAGACGGATATAGTCAGCAACACTATTGTTAACATCCAGCTATTTGGGAAATTTGGAATAGTTGCTCGCTCAATTAACATAAACAGAAGATTAATTGGCAGAACAACAAAAATAGCGCCAAAAAATAATTGAATTGTATTTCCAGTGGTAATTCGCCATGAACGAGAAATGTTTACAGTCGAATCCTCAATTGCAGACGCTGGCAACACCAAAACAAGTCTAGCCGTAAATATATAAACTAAGAACGCGGGTATCATTGAAATAATAAAAATTACA
>CALINB010000156.1 GCA_938045325.1 uncultured Rhodospirillales bacterium
GCGACCAATACATTGGCACCGGTCACTTCTTCACGGCCCGAGGATTGAACATGAATCACCGCCCGCTGCACGACCCGCTGAAAACCGGCCGTAGGTTTGGGCTCAGCCGAATGCATGACCATGAGATCGGTCAGTTCATTCTCGATAAAGTCGTTGAGGTTTTGGCGTAATAAATCGAGATCGACGCCACAGGCTCTCAAGACGGCTATAGCATCTTGATCTTCCGTAAGCGCCAACAATAAGTGTTCAAGCGTTGCATATTCGTGGCGTCGTTCTGTTGCGAGGGCCAAAGCCCGGTGCAAGGATTGTTCTAAATTTCGTGACAACATATGGGTTCAATCGTCTCCGTCTTTTTCTATCGTGCACTGCAAAGGATGTTGGTGTTGTCTTGCGAGATCCATAACCTGAGTAACTTTTGTTTCCGCCACTTCGTATGTAAAAACTCCGCAAATTCCGACGCCGCGTTGGTGAACATGCAGCATGATTTGTGTTGCTTCTTCATGTGACTTACTGAAGAACCGCTCCAGAACGTGAACGACAAACTCCATCGGCGTGTAGTCGTCGTTCAGCATCAGCACCTTATACATGGCCGGTTTTTTGGTCTTTGGCCGGCTCTTTGTGGCCACACCGGTTTCGTTGTGGTCATCGTCTATGGGCTTGATCGTTTTCGCCATGGTGCCTTCAATTCCGAAATCGAGAATTTCAACGTTGCCGAAATTCTCTAGGGGCCTCCTGGGATATCAATGGATGACCCCGCGATTCCTTATAAATATAAGGGATTTAGCCGTTTCCGCCAAAGGCTCGTTCGAGCGCTTAGCTGGCAAGGTTCCGCCTTGTTATGAAGCATGCAATGATGCGGTTTATTATCCTATAATCAGTTTAAATTCATATTTCTGGTGGCCAAACTGAGGACAGCCAGATGAAAGGTATATGTGCTTTCTTGATCGATATTTCCAGCACCACCAAACACAGAATCAAAAACGGCCGACGGAAAACCGCCGGCCGTTTAATAATCGCTATACGATGACCGCTAAAACAATACGCATGAGTAACGTTGAATTGTTAAGCAGCCATACCTTTCGTGAATTTATCAACAGCTTGATTGTAACGGTCGGCAAGTGGCGTTACCACTTCTTCGGTAAGCTGAATCGACATATCGGCCAACTTACGGCTTTCGGTAATCGCTTGATCGTAGCTCTTTTTCACAATGTCGTTGTTCACCTTGGCCACATCGGCAAAATTTTTGCAGCCGATGAAAGTTTGTGTCGCTTGAACGCCTTGTTCCATGGTTTGGCGCGTCAAATCAGCCATCGTCTTGTTAAATAATTGCATGCCTTGCGCGAAGATCGTGCCCGACTTTACAAACGCATCGACATTATCTTTGCCGAAACTGGTCAGTTCGTCATAGTCCTTAAAGACGGCAGCGCCGGAATTCATCGCGGCTTCAACATTGTCTTGCGCCATGGCCATCATCTTTTCATAATTCTCAGCGGCGATCTCGGCACTCGCTTGATAAGCCTTTTCAACGGCTTCCGTGCCTTCGCCCATCATCTCGTTCAGGTCTTTAAAGGCCTTCTGAGCGCTTTCGGTTTTCTCTGTTTTCTCTTCTTTTCCGGCGTTATTGGCGCCAGCGGCTTTTGTTTTCTTAGCGGTCGTCATGGGAATTCCTTTCAACGATTATGTTGCAGTGCAGTAATTGAGGCGGAATATAGGGGCAATAAAGCCTAGGGTCAAGGCTTTTTGTGCATTGCAGCATAATTATGCGTTTGCAGCAATATCGTTAAAGATCAACAAGTTAGACAAATGCCGGCCTCGCCGATGAAACAAACCAAAGGATATGGAATCAGAAATGCCCTCCGGTGATGCCGTTAACCGTTTTTATAATGAACACTGCTATAGTGTTTGAAGAATCGGTTTAACGGCTTACTTGAGGAAGTATGCCTGACACGGTTATCTTTGTGCTTGATTTCGGGCTCTGCCCGTAAACGGATATGGCGGATATTGGGGAACAGGGGGAGATATGAAAACCAGTCTTAGTTGGTTTAAAAACCAACGGCTTCTCCTCATTGCAGCCCTGTCAGCCGCAATTTTTCTCGCACCGCCTGCGAATGCCAAATACGCCTCCTTCGTCATCGATGCCAAGACCGGCCGCATCTTACACGCGACCAATCCCGATACACGAAATTATCCCGCGTCTCTGACAAAGATGATGACGCTCTATATGATTTTCGAAGCCCTGGACACGGGCAAGCTAACGCTCAATCAACGGTTTCGCGCATCGGCACGCGCGTCCCGCCAGCCGTCATCCAAGCTGGCCCTCAACCGGGGGGAAACGGTCACCGTTCAACAGGCGATCCTTGCCCTTGTCACCAAATCAGCCAATGACGTCGCCAGCATGGTCGCCGAGGAGCTCGGCGGTACCGAGCGCAAGTTCGCCCTGATTATGACAGCGAAAGCGCGACAAATCGGTATGAGCCGGACCACTTTTCGAAACGCTTCCGGATTGCCCCATCGCGGTCAAACATCAACGGCACGGGATATGGCCACCCTCGCCCGCCGCTTGCTGCTCGATTATCCGCATTACTATCATTTTTTCTCAAAAGCATCGTTCTCCTATCGCGGCAAACGCCACAAAAACCACAACAAACTGCTTAAACGCTATGCTGGCACGGACGGCATCAAAACCGGGTACATCCGGGCCTCCGGTTTTAACCTCGTCGCTTCCGTCGTGCGTGACGGCCGTCGGCTGATCGGTGTCGTATTTGGCGGGCGCTCCCCGCGGAAACGCGACCGCCATATGATGGCTTTGTTGGACAAAGGTTTTCGCAAGCTAAACCAAAATATTCTCGTTGCCCGGCAATATAATCCTACGCCCAACATCAATCAGCAGCACCGTTCTCGGCCGGCACCGAAAGCGACTCAGCATGTCGTTGAAGCACCAAAAAAGAGGCCCAACAATAAAACGTTAACGGCGAAATCGGCATGGGCGATCCAGGTCGGCGCCTACTCACGCTTCCGGCAAGCCATGCAAATGGCTCAAAAAGTGATTTCGAAATTTCCCCGGCTGTTGAAAGATGGTACGGCCCGGGTCGATCCGTTGAAATTACGGAAACGACGCCCTGTTTATCGAGCGCGTATTGTCGGCTTGGAGAAACGGCAAGCCTATCAGGCCTGTAACCGGATCAAGCAGCGTAAAATCGATTGCATGGCAGTCCGCCTCAGTGATTTGCAGTTAGCATCTACTGAAAACTAACGCGGCATTACCCTCCTCATTTAACGCTTTAATTCTGACTAATAATTTCAGAACCGATAATCGCGCCCC
>CALINB010000157.1 GCA_938045325.1 uncultured Rhodospirillales bacterium
TGTCGATCCGGTCTAAGAATAGTCGGGCAAGCGGCTGCTGTTTCAACTCAGCCTTAGCGACAAAGCTCGCCGGTCGATTTAATAGTTCAATCAAGATAAGGCTGTCTAAGTAACTCGAATGATTGGCGACAAAGACACAAGCTTGATCCCGGTCCGGTAAATTTTCAGCATTATGAATTGTTAAGCCGATGCCAAGCGATCGCCTTAAAAATTTGATTGCGATTTGGATGATCGGCCAGCTCCAAGACTTGAAGGGGGCGAGCACGATCGCTGGCCATGTCAGTGCGACCGTTAAACCTAAAACCAGCCAGAAGTAACCGGCATAGGATACCTTGCTGATAAATCGCCATCCGTAGCGCAATGTCGGAATAACGCCTGAAAGAACTAAGCGGATTAGCTGCCAAGCCGGACGGCTCAAGGGTTTGCCGATGGCTCGGCGCTGGTAAAGTTCACGGCATGATGAGCGGCGGATCTTTCCGCTCGATGTCTTCGGAACGCTACGCGGTGGGGCAAGCACGATATCGTCGGGCGGCATGCCGATCAGATCGGTTGCAATAGCATTAATCTCGGTTCGCAACACATTGTGCGTTTTTTCATCCTGTCGCCGGGTCTCGGCAACAACAACGAGTTGTTCCGTGCCCGTAGCCGCATCTGTTGTGCCAAAAACAGCGACGCCGTTCTTACTGATTTCGGAGAGATTACCGATTCGATCTTCGAGTTCTTCAGGGTAGATATTGCGCCCGCCTTTAATTATGACGTCTTTATTGCGTCCAGTGATATAAATATCGGCATCGGCAATATAGGCCCGGTCACCGGACTCCAGCCAATCGCCATCGAACAACTCGCGTGTTTTTTCCGGATTACGATAATACCCACTTGTGGCGGAAGGCCCTTTAAATTGCAGCCGGCCTTCATGCCGGTCGGCGAGCTCAATACCGGCGTCATCGACGATTCGGACCTGGTGGCCCGGTATCGGATGGCCGCTGGCAACGAATTCCCGTACATTGGTCTCGTTTTCCGCTGCCGGGATCGCCAGGCCTGAGCGCATGAACGGTTCGCGTTGAATGCGATCGATGACGGGCCCCCGATTCAACGGTGGAAACGCGAGCGCAACAGACGATTCGGCCAATCCATAAACGGGCATCATTGCGCTACGTTGAAAACCGCAGGCGGCAAACTTTTCACAAAATCGTTCCAGGGTTTTCGGGCTGATCGCCTCGGCGCCGTTGAGCGCTCCGCGCCATGAAGACAGGTCAAGTCCTTCAAGATCCGAATCGCGTATACGCCTGACACACATTTCGTATGCGAAATTCGGACCCGCCGATAAGGTGCCCCGGTATCGGTGAATGGCTTTTAGCCAGCGCTGCGGCCGGGCAAGGAAAGCCAGCGGCGACATGATGATCAACGGTAGACCGAAGTAAAGACAACCGAACCAGGAGCCGATCAAGCCCATGTCGTGATAGAGCGGCAGCCAGCTAATACAAATGTCATCCGGTTGGACTTCCATGGCCTGGCCGTAAGCCTTGATATTGGCCAGCAGGTTGGCGTGGGTGAGGGTCACCCCTTTGGGCGCGCCTGTGCTGCCGGACGTATATTGCAAGAAGCCGATATCATCGGCATGGACGAGCGGCTTGATGGCCCCGCCGATATTTTGTTGTGATGATTGTTTGAGGTCATCGGCCGTGACGACATGATCGAGGGTATCGACTTGCGTGCGCAAGAACTGGGCGATGCGAATGGCCTCGGGGACAGTAATCAAGGCGGCTGCTTGTGCGTTGTCGAGGATGGCAATATGGCGTTTGAGGTGTTCTTCCAGCTGGTTCATCCGGGCCGGCGGATAAACCGGAACAGGGATGCCGCCGGCAAACAAAATACCGAAGAAGCTGGTGAAATACGCCCGGCTGGTTGGCAGCATGATGGCGACGGTTTGACCGGGTTGAATATCATGGTTCAGCAAACCGGCCGCGACGGCTTGTGCCTCTTCGGCCAGCATGCGGTAGCTCAAAATTTCACCATCGTCCTCGTCGCTGTAAAACCGGATATGCGGGTGATCCGGGTGTGTATTAGCATGCCACTCGAGGACCTCAATCAACGTTTGCGCATGCTCCGGCACGGTGCCGGCTGAAGTTGCAACGTCTGTATCAGTTCCCGGCGTTGCAGCGGCGATGCTGGAATGTACAGGGGATTCGGTGCCGGCCGCATTGAGAACGCGTAATAAATCCTGTGGCGTTTCGGCGTCGGCAAAAACCGTATCGGGCAGCGAAACATTGAATTGTTTTTCAAGCCGGGCCAATAACTCAACCCGGGCGAGACTGTCGAGGCCGAGGTCCTTATCAAGCCGGCTATCCATATTGATCGAACGTTGTCCCGCTCGATCCGGGTGAAGTTCCGTCAGGACGGCTGCAATAACGTTCAGCAGTTCGTTTGTTTGATCGGAATTATGTTGTTCGGATTCGGACATGCCTTTGGACTCAGCAAGCAATTATAATGTGTCAAACCATTTGAGTTTATCACGCAGGCCCGCGACAGGACCCACGACAATCAGCGTCGGTGTTTTTAATTTTGCGTTTGCTAAGTCTTCGACGCATGTCTCAAGGCAGGTTTCTAAAACCTTTTGGTCGGGCAGTGTCGCTCGGCTGATGATCGTAACGGGTTCCTGTCCCGGCCGCCCGGCCGCGATCAGCTGGGCCGTAATGTTTTTCAAATTACGCGCCGCCATATAAAAAATCAGAACCGGCGAACCCTGCGATAACGCTTTCCAATTCACATCGTGCGGGATGTCTTCTTTTGCCGTATGACCGGTGATAAAAGTTACAGCCGTGTTGGTCTCCCGGTAGGTGACCGGTATACCGGCATAGGCCGGCCCACCGACACCAGCGGTAATGCCGGGGATGATGCGAAATGGAATACCGGCATCAACGAGGGCAAGACACTCTTCGCCACCGCGGCCGAAGACAAACGGATCGCCGCCTTTGAGACGCAGGACGCGTTTACCGTCGCGGGCGTGTTGAATCAGCTTTTCTGAGATATCCTGCTGTTGCGTCGAAGGCCGCCCGCCGCGTTTGCCGGCGTATTCGAGTGTTGCATCCGGTTTGGCCAATTGAACGATCGCCTCGCTGACCAATGCATCATAAATAATAACATCGGCCTGTTTGAGGCCGTGCCATGCCGCTAAAGTCAATAATGCCTGATCGCCGGGACCGGCACCGGCGAGCCAAACCCAGCCAGGCTTGAACCCCGGCAATGAAATACTGTCGTCGATATCCATGAAAAGACTGTAGCATAATTAGTTTGAATTTGTTTGTATCTACGTTTGCAGAAGCACCGGGTGCCCTTCGAATGAGGAGAGAACATGCCTAATCATAAACCGAATATT
>CALINB010000158.1 GCA_938045325.1 uncultured Rhodospirillales bacterium
TGTAGAGGCCATTAACCCAGATTTTAAGAGTATGGTTAAAAAAAGGTTTCATTTCAGGAGACTGCGTGGTATTTTTGAACATTCGGCAGAATGCTGAATGATAAGTTGAGAAGGAGAACTCATCATGGCAGTTGATCCGATTGGCACGGCCGATTCGGGCGCAACTGTTGTTACGTCTGCTGCCCTGGCCTTAAGTCAGCAAGCTCGGCAAGGTGTGAGCGAGCAAGTCGAGCAAATCGCTCAAAAATCCAAAGAGCCCGATCAAGATAATCAACAGACTAAAGCTGTTGAGCAAGGTCAAGAGTCTGGAAAGACTGAAGACCAATTGCAAAATAATGCAAATGGTTCTGCAAGCAGTCAGACTGCGCCGGTTCGTGGTCAGACCATAAATATCGAGGGGTAGCTCTCTACCCCTCCGTCTTTTTTTGTAACGTTGGAGTGATTCCCAGCGCGGTTTTTTGCGTCCAAATTTTTACGGACAAAAAAACGCGCGCGGGTGTGAACCTAGTTTTATTGATAGATTTGGATTAGTCGTCAACGCGGGTCGGCGCGCCTTCCGGATGGGATTCGGTTTCTTTCTTACCCTTCACCGAGAAAAAGAGTGCGATCGCAATACAAGCGATAAAGGCCAGGGACAACGGCCGGGTTAACATAAACCCAATTGGGTTTCCGTTGGAAACGACCAGGAGATCCCGCAAGCCCCCTTCAGCGATGGGACCGAGAATAATCCCCAGCAAGACACCGGCGGCTGAGAAATTATACTTGAACATAAAGTACCCCATGATACCGAACCCGATCATGATCCAGACATCGTAGATATTGCTGGTAGCGGTATAAGTGCCGATTACACTGAAGATGAGAATCATCGGGCCGATGATGCCTCTGGGGAAGAGTGTGAGATAAGCCATTAAACGCGCTAAAACAATAGCAACGAAACCCATGATCACATTGGCGAAGATGAAACCCCACATGATCGTGTAAATGACTGCCGGATTTTCTTCAAACAGACGCATGCCGGGTTGCAGCCCGTGAATAATCAACGCGCCGAGAATAACGGCGGCAGCGATACCACCGGGAATGCCAAGAACGAACATTGGAATGAGGGATGTCCCCGTTACACCGTTATTTGATGCTTCGGTTGCCGCGAGCCCCTTTAACTCACCCTTGCCAAATTCATCACCGGGCTTAGCGTTCCTGATTTCCCAGGCATAGGCGATCCACTGCGCGACCGATCCGCCGGCGGCGGGGATTATGCCAATGCCGAGGCCACAAACCCAGCCGCGGATCAGCGCCCATTTGCAGCGCATGATTTCCGCCGTTTTCGGCCAAATATTCCAGGACAGGGTTTTCACGCCGGAAATGTTCGATTTCGGGTTTCCTTGGCAGAGCTCCATGCCTTGGGCGAATGCGAATAGGCCAATGATCACCGGCATGATATCGAAGCCACCCTCGAGCGGCGTCATGCCGAAGGTAAACCTCGGATACGCGGAGTATTCATCCGTACCGACAACACTCAGAATTAATCCAAAGAAGCCGGCGATCAGCCCTTTTGCAACATGACCGAATGTCACGGAAGCGATAGCCGTGAGGCCGAGAATAGCGACGAGAAAATATTCAGCTGGGCCGAACCAAAGTGAAACCTTTGCCAATGGCGGCGCTAAGACCAGCAATACGACACCACTAATGATGCCGCCCATAACGGAAGCAAATGTGGATATGCGGATCGCTTCGATAGCCTTGCCGCGCTTTGTGAGTTCGAACCCCTCAATAGAAGATGCTGCAGATGCTGACGTGCCCGGCGTGCGCAGCAAAATGGCTGAGAACGACCCGCCGAAAATGCCGGCGGCATAAGTCGAAACCATCAGCAATAGGGCCGTGATTGGTGGAAATTTAAAGGAAATCGGGATCATCAGCGCGATTGCCATGGGTGGGCTAAGACCCGGGATAGCGCCGATCACGATGCCGACAACAACACCCACCATGATGGCGAGAAAGTTATACCAGGTGAAAATGTCCCAAAAATAAGGAAGTGCTTGTTCGAGATACATCGCGCCCTCCCTCTAAAAGAACATGCCTTCAGGCATATCAGCCTGAAGGATTAAAATAAAAAACCCATAAAGCGCCGGTAACAGAATAACAGCGGTAATGGCGATAACTTTGATATCGCGAATGCCCGACATCCACGCCGCAATCACGAGAAACAGCAGTGTCGCAACGAAGTATCCGATCACAAACGAAATCGACCAATAAATGATCACCAATAAAGCAATGTAATATTGTTTGTTTGAAGACCAGGAAAAATCGAAATTCATTAGCCGTTTCATTTCCGGCTCTTTACTCAAAATCGCTTTTGCAATCATGACTATGGCCATCAGTATGATGCTGACAGCGGCAAAATTGGAAAATTTCTGACCACCCGCGGGAAAATCCCAGGAATACCAGACAATCCAACCGGCAATGCCGATGAAGACGATACCGGCGATTACATCACCCATGTAACGCTGCATGAAAGAAAAGCCCCCTGTCGGTCCCTGTTGAGTCCCTAAAACCTTAATATCTGACGGCTACAATAACAATCATTGAGGCAAAAAAAAAAGGGGCCGGAAAATATCCCGGCCCCGTTCTTACACAATCAACAGTTTAATTGCCTTCGACTTCCCAATATTTGACTTTGAGAACGTTATCGGAAGTCGCTTTGACTTTATCAGCCAGCTCTTTACCTTTGAGCGGCCACAAGCCGTTTCCGTTACGAAGCTCTTTCAAAGCATACAACGGGTTATCCATCGCCTTTTTAATGGCGTTGGCATAAACGTCGTATTTTGCTTGCGGCAGACCGCGGGCTACCGCAAAAATACGGCCGGCAAAGGAAATGTTTTTCACGCCGGTCGCTTCGAAGAACGTCGGAACCGTCGGCAAGAAAGGCGAGCGTTTGTCGTCAAGCACGGCAATCGCCTTGATTTTGCTTTCGAGCATGTACGGAATGTAATAGCCAACATTACCGGCCACGGCATCGGTATGTTTACCGATGACTTCACGCAACTTCTTGGCGTCACCATTCGCGTAAACCTTGCGGACCTTGAAGCCTTTGATGAATTTTTCAGCAAAAGCAATGCCTTGGTGGTCGTCCGAGCCTACCGCCGTCGTGCTCATAACGATTTTATTCGGGTTCTTTTTCGCATAAGCAATGAAGCTTTTCAGATCATGAAAACGTTCGTCGCCTTCGCGGATCGCCCAAATGCACGGATCCAAGGAATGGCCGGAAACGAAATTGAAGTTTTCGATTTTTTCTGTCCGTTTATTCCGCGGGTCATGCATCTTGAAGATATGCGGAACGTTCACATACGCCAGCATGTGGTCGTCTTTTTTCGCATCCCACTTATAAACCTGCGCCCAGGACACCCAACCGCCGGCACCGCCGACGTTGATGACTTTGACCGGAACGCCGAGCTCTTTCGACAGGTACGGGGCAAACAAACGCGCGCTGCGGTCCGTGCCGCCGCCCGGTTTAAACGGAACTTGAAGCTTAACAGGCTTACTCGGAAACTTCGCAGAAGCCGGGGTTGCCGTAAAACCGGCAAGGGCGACAGCCGCGGAAACAACCGAGACAAATGCAAAGGAAGCTAATTTCCCTGCTTTCATGAATAAATCCTCCCTGGATTGAATAATTAAGAATCTTACGATACCAAAAATGGCATGACTTTGATTTCATCGGAGAAACGGCTGAATGTCAACGCCGGGTTCTCCACTGGTTCATCATGCGAACCAACATTTTGCGTATAATTTAATCCTATAATACTCAAGCTATCTTAACCTTGAGGGGCACCTTGCTTAGAAACCTTTCCGCATCAGCATAAGTTTGCTATCCCCTCAACCTCATGCGGAGGGGTGGCAGAGTGGTCGAATGCGGCGGTCTTGAAAACCGTTGTCCCTTTGCGGGGACCGGGGGTTCGAATCCCTTCCCCTCCGCCATTCTTTTTTTAAAAAACGACCCATTTTTTATTTAAAGTTTTGCCTGATGATGAGCTGGCAAAACTAGCGTCATTGGGTCCACTGTTCTGGTAGGTTAAATGATTATTGATTTCCGTTTGTCAGTCGTAAATGGCACGGCTGTCGTTCATCGATGATGGCACCCCTTCTGGAACAAAGAGTGCGTCTACCCGCAAGCCATAATCAAGAACACGTAACGCCTCAATATTCTCATTCAATTCCCGCTCTGACGGTGGCACGCGAACGATCCGGTCAAGCGCCGAACGCCGGTAAATATAAACCGGTATGTGCTGATAAATATCAGCGGCGCCCAGAACGGAAAGCCGCCGTGAAAAATTCGTAATCGTGCCGACTTTTGCTTCCGGCATGACGTAAACCTTGCGATCCTCGTTCCATACAACTGATATTTTAGGCAAATCGTCTTCTGTGCCCGTACCCAAGGGGGCAGCAAGTGTCGCCATGCCAACATCCGTTGACGACAACGGATACATGAGCGCGCGCAAGTATTTAGGATCGATTTCACAATAATGTTCGGGCATGTGAATGATTAAATCGTGATTACAAAATCGATCGAATTTCGTAACCGTTTGCGCAACCCGTGCTAGTCCTGAAGGCGGCTTATAATTATGTGTTCGCGGAATTTCCGAAAGGTCGGAAATTACAGAATATGCACCTGCATCTTGAACTGCTTCGGCAATAGCCTCATCGTGGCAGTCGACGATCGTGCAGCCGACATCTGCTTCTTTTGCACGGTGCCAGGCCGTGACAATCGAGGGGGCATTCTGGGCAGGATTGCTCCCCCGATTATCCGACTTAACGTCATCAAGCCGCGACGAAACTACAATGAGTGGATTGCGTTCCATCGACTTTTATTTTCCCGACAAGCTACTTATGTGTCGGATATCCAAGTAGAGAAGGATGATGGAAGTCACCGACCCGGTAATCACCGACGGCCTCTTCCATGTGTTCCATCTTAGTGAAAATGACTGGACCGTCTTTTGATACGAGAACATTCTCCTCTAAACGGCAGGTTTGCGGCAATCCGGGATGCCCCGCGAACGTCTCAATCGCGAAATACATGTTTTCCTTAATTTCCGCGGGATACTTGAGCGAATATGCACGGCTCATCCACATGCCCTCGTAAAGAGTAATGCCGATGGAGTGTGCAAACTGCTGAAGGGTCACTGTCCCATAGGTATCGTCGTCGTATTCCGGAAACTTAGAGACCACATCTGCGGATGTCATGCCGGGACGCAAGTTTTCCATACCAGCGTACAGGGAGTCGTAAGTTTCCCGGTAAAGATCGATTTCCTGCTGAGTCATCTTGCCGGCACATTTCAAGGTGCGGACAAAGTCGACATAGTACCCACCCGGTCCGACGGCGTTGATATCGATGATGATCAAGTCGCCCTGCTGGATCAGTTTATCCGTAGCCCAGCGGCGGTAAGGACTCGTATTACCGCCCGACGCCACGATGATGTCGTAAATAATCTCGCAGCCGCGATCCAACATAAACTCATGAACCTTGGCTTCAATTTGGCGTTCCGTGACACCCGGCTTGAGCCACTCGTGTTTGATGTGCCACATCGCGGCATCGCCGATTGCTGCCGACATTTTAATTTGTTCAATCTCATCAGGTGTCTTTACAACACGCGCACGCGACATTGCGGGCCAACCGTTTACAACCCGAAGGCCAGCTTTTTCAAATGCGTGCAGAGCTGGGAAGTCGAGGTTATCGACACCGATTTTCTCTTTTTCGACACCGTGCTCTTTCAACACTTCCATGACGGACGCGACCATTTTATCGGCCATGTCACTCACCGCGCCTTCTGCCCACTGCCAAGTCATAGCCGGGCGAATACGATCTTTCATCCAAGGTAAATCGAGCATCGCATTGCGCATGTCTGAACCTGCCGTTTCAAACAGATACGGTTCACCATCACGCGGTAAGACCGCATAGCGGATATTGATGTTGTATTTCCAGTTGCCTTGATAGGACCCGGTGAGATACCGGACGTTCGCCCCGGCGAAAACAATGATTGCACCAAGATCGTCGGCTTCCATCTCGGCGCGCGCACGTTCCAGACGCTCGCGGCGCATGCGCTCATGATCGACCCGATATTGCCAATCTGCTCCATAAGTACTGTAAAGCCGTCTGGGATTAGTGTGATGGGCCTCTTCGATGAAGCTGGTATCGAGTTCGTAACCATCGTAGTTACCGCTAAAAGGCATAGTTCGTGTGCTCCTCGTTATTAAAAAGTGATTTGATAATTTACTAACGCTGAAATGAGTGATCCAGGCGCGATCAAGCTTCGGTATGGCAACCGACCGTTTTGCCGTTAAATTTTCAGAGGTATGGAACTCCCTTAAATAGATTATTATATTATAAGGTTATTATATAACGCATTCACAAAGCGGGGCTACAATAAGGCCGAGTTTGCGAAATATCAAAGCATAACCAACAATTTCCGATACAGAACTGTTAAATTTATTCACAGGCAGGCTCGCTGATCACGTTTCTCCGCCATGGAGACACTACGGAAAATTTAAACTGGTGGATTTGGAGGCCGCCGGATCTATTAATTTCAAGCATTCAATTTTGCAGATGACCGCTGGCAGGTCATCAGTATGGGTCTTACCACGATTATTAGTGGGTTGAACTAGCCAACAATTTGAAGGGTTTCGGCAAGTTGAGCTGTTTGATCGGCGCTCAATTCGGCGTTTTTGTTGAACCAAAAATTAAGCCATTGTTCAATTTCTGCAATAAAATTGAAAGCTGGGTGTTTTGAACTGAATTTTCCTTCTATTGTTTGGGAAATTGAACAATTCTTTTAGGGAGGAATACGTGGATCTCGGCATCAAAGGAAAACGTGCGCTCGTCATGGGTTCGAGCTACGGCATGGGTAACGGTATCGCCCGCGGTTTAGCGGCCGAAGGGGTCGATATCATTCTCACCGCCCGTCATCAGGACACGCTCGATAAAGAAGCAAAAGATATTGCCGATACATTTGGCGTGCGTGTTGAAGCTAAAGCGTGTGATCTCTCGAAAGACGGCGATCTCGACGCCCTCCTCGATTTCGCCATGGATAAATTCGGCGGCATCGACATTCAATTCAACAACTGCGGCGGCCCGCCGAGATTATTACCGTCGGAAGCCGACCTCGATCTGTGGCGGCAATGGTTCGAAATTATTGTTCTCGCGTCCGTCAAGGCGACCGGTGTTGCACTTGAAGGCATGAAAGAACGCGGCTGGGGCCGTGTGTTAAGCATGACATCATCAAATATTTACGACGCATCGGTGTTCAACGTGCTTTCGAGTTCGCTGCGCATGGCCCTCGTGGGCTGGTCGAAAGCGCTTTGCAAAGAAGTTGCAAAAGACGGCATCACGGTAAACTGCCTGTCGCCGGGGCGAATTTATACCGAACGCGTTAAACTCGGCGATGATGTCCGCGCTAAACACCTCGGCATCACATCCGAAGAAATGCGCGACCGTATGCGCAAACAATCGCCGATGGGCCGCGACGGCAAGGTCGAGGAAATGGCCAATCTCGCCGTCTGGCTCTGCAGCAATCAGGCCGGTTACGTCAACGGATCGGTCCTACGTGCCGACGGCGGGCGGATTGGAACAAATTTCTAGTAATTTCAGTTGATTTTATCTCTACGAAAACTACTTTCGATTTACAGCACTTTATTTAGACGAGGAGCCCCCCATGGCCAACGAAGGATACCATGAACCGATCAATGAAATTTCCGATGAGACGCGTGATATGCACCGCGCCATCACGTCTTTGATGGAAGAACTCGAAGCGGTCGATTGGTACAACCAACGGGTCGATGCGTGTAAAGATCAGGATTTAAAAGCGATCCTCGCCCATAACCGGGACGAAGAAAAAGAACACGCCGCCATGGTCCTCGAATGGATCCGCCGCAAAGATCCAACGTTCGACAAAGAACTAAAAGACTATCTGTTTACCGATAAAGAAATCGCCCATACATAACGAAAAACATATATGTCTATCCTTTAAACGGTTCTGAGGGATCCGCTAAAAAGGCCTTTTCTTCCGGTGTCGATGTCCGGCCCAACACGCCGTTGCGATAAGGATAACGGCCAAACCGTTGAATAATATCGCGATGAAGCATTTCAAATTTCAGATTTTCTTCTTGACCTAATGCTTTGAAAAGCTTCATGGCTTCATTGTGGTCTTCCAACGTTTCACTATGCATATAGGGTAAATAAAAAAACGCTCTCATTTGTTTTGAAAGCTTTTGATCGGCCCCCTCACCGACCGCCTGTTTTGCAAGACTGAGAGCGAGTTCGTCCCACGCAAATGCTTCCGCCCGGCCCCGAAATAAATTTCGTGAAAACTGATCTAGAATAATGATCTCGGCGAGTTGGCCTTCGGGTGAACTCCGCCAAGAAGTAAGGCCACCCGAAGTTGCCAACTCATGCAGGCCTAAAAATTTTGAACGAATTAAATTATCAAATTCATCATTTTGCGCATACCAATCAGACGGCCCATGTTCTTTAAACCAAAAATTGAGAAGCTCATGAATTCGATTAGTCATATCGCAACAAAAGTAACCGTACTCTCTCCCGCCGTGTGTTGTTAAGTGTCAACCACAGACCTTAAACAATATCTTATCCATTTGGATTATTTCAGGTCTCGACAAAACAGGCGATAGGAAAATAATAGCAAAATCAATTGCTTATTTAAGAAATATCATTAAGGTGCGGCATTGTGAGTAACCCGCTTTACCGCTAAATTCCATCTATGCCGTATCAAGTATCCCCCCTGAAGGCGCCAATCGGTGCTGAGGTCTTAAACCTCAAGTTGCAAGGTGAAATCGGTGACGAAGATCGCTCGACACTTCGCCAAGCATGGTTTGAACACAAAGTTCTTTTGTTTCGTGGTCAAACACTGACCTTCCAGCAACAAATTTCTTTCACACAAGTCTTCGGGGAGCTGGAAGCGCCGGTCATGCATTTGCTCAAGTATTCGGACGGTACGGGGCAGAAGTCGAGTGTCCCGCCCGAGATCACTATCGTGTCGAACATTAAGGAAAACGGCAAAGCGATCGGGCAACTCGGCCATGGTGAGGCCTATTGGCATTCCGACAGCAATTTTATCGAAGAGCCGCCGGCCGGCGCGATGCTGCATGGGATTGAAACCCCCCCCAAAGGCGGTAATACAAGCTTCATCGATATGGTATCCGTGCTTGAAACATTACCGCCCGATTTGCGTGCGGCTATTGAAGGGCGGTATTGCAAACATGACCCTTCTCTTTCAAGCACCGGACAAAAACGTAAAGACTATGACGAAGTCACCGATGTCTCGAAAAGTTTAGGGCCGGAGCACCCTCTCATCCGCACCCACCCGGTGACCAAACAGCAAATCCTGTTTCTCGGCCGGCGCGCCAATGCCTATATCGTCGGTCTGCCCATCGATGAAAGCGAAGACCTACTGGATAAACTTTGGGCGCATACGATGGCGCAAAATTGCGTGTATGAACATGTCTGGCAACCCGGTGATATCCTGCTTTGGGACAATCGGGCCGTCATGCATCGCCGCGATAGTTTTGACGACAGTCACCGGCGCTTAATGCACAAAACCGTGCTCAAGGGCGACAAACCCTTTTCGGCTTATGACGCATGACATCATCAGATTCATCGAGCCCGCTGCCCAAACAGCAGGACGGCCCATTCGCCTTGCTTGTCGATGGGCCCTACTTCCGCGTTTGGTTTGCAGGGGCACTGGCCAATGCCATGCGTTGGCTCGAGATGCTTGCCGTCGGCGTCTATGTTTATGACAAAACCCAATCGCCATTCTTAGTGGCTTTGGTGCTTTTTTGCCGGCAACTGCCGCAGGTTTTATTCGGCGCCGTTCTCGGATCTATTGCCGATAAAATAAACAAAAAAACGCTGTTTATTATCGGCCTGATCACCGTCACCATCGTATCAACCGTGCTTGGCGTTCTTCTCGTAACCGGCAAAGCTGAAATTTGGCATCTCGCGCTTGGCGCCGTGATCAGCGGTTTTTTGATGGCGATGGATTTCCCGGTACGCCGGAACATGCTGGGAGAAATTTGCGGTATGGATCGCATTAGCGCCGGTATGGCGCTCGATGCTTCGACGACGAATATTACTCGTATGATCGGCCCGGTAACCGGCGGCATCTTGCTTGAATTTATCGGTTTATACAGTGCGTTTTTTCTCGGTGCCGCCCTTCATGCTATCGCGCTGTTATTGATCATTACACTGCCGTATCGCTCTGGCACCACCGTCAAACAAAAAACTTCAGACAATAAAAAAATTAGCGTAACTGCCGACATCATCGAAGCGATCCGTTTTGTCCGCCAGGATCAAGTAATTTTTGCCCTGCTGGCCATCACACTGGCTCTCAACATGCTGGCAATGCCGTTCAATTCCATGATCCCAGTCATCGGCCGGGATGAACTGAATCTGAATGCCATCCACGTTGGCATTCTAGCCTCGGCCGAAGCGTTAGGCGCATTTATCGGTTGTATTCTGATAGCGTATTGGCGAACGGAACGATTTACCCAAATCTTCTTGTTCGGTTCGGCGATTTATCTGGCTTTCCTGTTCTTTTTCTCGTTCTCCGGTTGGTACGTTTTATCTTTATCGCTGCTGTTTTTGTCGGGTCTCGGTCATTCTGGATTTTCGGTTGGCCAAAGCACACTCGCTTTTACCCGGCCAACCCCCGAAATCCGCGGCCGCATTATGGGTGTCCTCTCCATGACCATCGGCATCCAACCACTAGGCATCCTTCACGTCGGTTTGCTGGCTGAATATTTTGGCGGATCGACTGCCGTCATGATCATGACGGCAGTCGATCCG
>CALINB010000159.1 GCA_938045325.1 uncultured Rhodospirillales bacterium
TTCGAACCAGCGAAGCTTGTAGGGCGCCATCGCTTTGGCGTAATCAAGCGCAAGTTTCAAATCGAACCCGGAGGTGGCATCGACCATCAAGCAGTCGTTCGGCTGCACTTCAAGAACCGCTTCGATGCGCGCCATGTCTTCTTTCAAGGGCGCGCCGCCGATCTTGATTTTGATAAACGTAAAACCGTCGTCGTGATGGCCGTGGATTTCGTCCTGCAGTTCTTTTAAGCCTTTGCCGGGCACGTAATAACCGCCGCCGACATACACCGCGACCTTCTCGGGAACGGAATCGCGTCCGGCGGCGTCGGCAAACAGTTGCGCGGTCGGCTTGTCCGCGATCTTCGCGGCGGCATCCCACATGGCGATGTCTAAACCGGAAGCCGCGGCGGCGCGGTCGCCGTGCCCGCCGTCCTTTTCGTTTTTGATCATCACTTTGAGGATTTTACGCGGATCGAGATTATCGCCGGCCTCATTGAGGAGCGCTTCGGGGTCGGCCTTCATGATGCGCGGGATCATGCGTTCGCGCCAGATCGATTCCTGGCTGTAACGGCCCAAAGCGCCGTAGCCGTAGCCGACGACGGGTTTGCCGTTTTTGACCACATCGGTGACAACGGCGCATAAACCGAGGGTCATTTCCGAAAAATCCATGGTGGCATTGGAGCGGTTTTCCGTGAAACCGATGGTAGAAGCGCGTATCTCTGTGATGCGGGTCACTTGCCGGGTCCTCCCGTTTGGAATAGGATTCGAATGAATAAGGCAGGACTCTACATCCGGAACTCGGACATGAAAACGGTTTCTCCTAAAGAAAAATTCCGTCTCACGCGGCGTAAATGGCTGCTGGGCAGTAGCGCGGCGGCGGCCGTTGCGGTATCGGCACCTTTCGTTGCGCGTTTTGCCCACGCGTCTCCCGACATTGCGAAGGGCGAGACCATTTTCGGCCTTGGTATCGCGTCTGGCGATCCGTGGTCCGATAGTATTGTCCTCTGGACCCGCTTAGCGCCCAAACCGGTCGAGGAAAACGGCGGCATGCCGGATAAGCCGTTTGAGGTGACGTGGGAAATCGCGGCGGACGAAAGAATGACCCAGACCGTGCAAAAGGGAACGGCCGTGGCCGATCCGAATATGGGTCATTGCGTGCATGTGGATGTGCGCGGCCTTAACCCGGCGCGCGATTATTGGTATCGGTTTCGCATCGGCAACCAGCAAAGCGCCATCGGGCACACGAGAACCGCGCCGGCCCCGGGAACTGCGGTTGATCAGGTCAAATTCGCGTTTTCGTCGTGTCAGAAATACGAAGAGGGCCATTACACCGCGCACAAACATATGGCGGGCGAAGATCTCGATTTCGTGCTGTTCCTCGGCGATTACATTTATGAAAAACCGGCCAAGCTCGGCAAGCCGCGCGAGCACGACCTCGACCTTTGCGAATCGGTTGCGCAATACCGGCAGCGTTATGGCTTATATAAAAGCGATGTGAACCTGCAGGCGTGTCATGCCGCCCATCCGTGGATCAATACCTGGGATGATCATGAATTCGCCAACGACTATGCCAACGATTACGATACGCCAAACGCGGAAAAATCGCCGGAATTTCTGCAGCGCCGCGCCAACGCCTATAAAGTTTTTTACGAGCACATGCCCATGCGTAAAACGCAAATGCCACGAGGGCCGCATCTTCAACTATACCGGCGTTTCGTGTTTGGTGATTTAGTTTTGCTTAACGTGCTCGATACTCGCCAATATCGCACGCCCCAACCGTGTGGTAACAAAACAAAACCTCTTTGTGATGAAGTTTATGATCCGAAAGCGACCATGCTTGGTGCTCAACAAGAGCGTTGGTTATTTGATGGCTTAACGGCATCAAAAGCACGTTGGAATGCGCTTGGTCAACAGGTACCCATGATGCAGCGTTTGAATCCCAAGCGTGGCACCGATCGTTACAACCTCGATAAATGGGACGGTTACCGGGTCTCCAGATCACGACTTATTAATTTCTTGGATAAACAAAATATTTCAAATCCGGTGGTGTTGAGCGGCGATATTCATGAACATCATGTTGGCGACCTAAAACTCAACTTTGATGATCCAACCTCGAAAACCGTCGGTAGTGAATTCGTAACGACGTCCATTTCCTCGAAAGGTAATGGCCGAAACATGACGAAAAAGGGCAAGCGATATCTCAAGTACAACGATCATTTTAAATTCTTCAATCAAAAACGCGGTTATAATCTCACAACCGTTACCCGAAATGAGTGGCGCTCGGATCTAAAGACCTTGAAGCGTGTGACCGAGCCCGATATGCCGATCAAAACCAAAGCCAGTTTTGCTATCAATGCCGGTAAACCAGGTGTGGAAGAAATTTAAGGCCTGTATAGAATTCACATCCCTGCAATCGGTTTAGCGTGCTGTAAGCGGTGAAGCTTACGGAAGAGCCAATAGGCGAGGGCGACCTCGATGATCAGCGTCGCGAACGTGATCACAAAAACCCAATGCAGACTTGGATCGAAGTCCTTATCGAGCAGCATCAGCGGAAAATCGTATAGCGTGTGCGCGAGCATCGGCACAGCGAGCGCGAGGACGAGGTAACCCGTTTCGCCCCATCCGATTCGTTCGCCGCGCCGGTTGCGCCGCGAAAGTTCGAAGAGCGCGATGAAGTAGCCCATGATGATGCCGTTGGCGCAATGGGCGGGCACGGCGGTAATCGCGCGCATCAAGGCGACATCGAGGCCGCCTTCCAAGACATACAGCACATTTTCCATGGCGGCGAAGCCCATCGAGGCCGCCGCGCCATAAACGATACCGTCCATGGGCTCGTTGAAATGGGTGCGCCGGGCGCAATAAAAATACAACACCAAAAACTTGGCGAGATCTTCGGGCAGGGCGGCTTGAAAGAAGGCTTCGTAAACGGCGGCGCGCCAGGGGTCGGTTTGCGCGGCGACCAACGGTGCCATGAACTGGGCGAAGATGATGATCGGCGGAATGATCGCGATGCCGAGGAAGAACGTATTCCAGACCACGCGCGATGGTTCGGGAAAGCGGTCGTTTTTCCAAAAAAGACGCATTAAAAACAATGCCGGAATGACGGCGGCACTGACGGAAATAAACAAACCCGTCATGGTTTATTCGCCGGTGCCGTGAGAGATGCGTTTTTGACCGGATTTTTCATTGTTGAGAATGTCCTCAAGCCAACGGGCCGTCGCCGCCAATGGTTCGGTATTGAGGGGTTGGGTGTTCAGCGGTTCGGCATTGTAAACAATATTGCCGTTTCCGTCGATACGCGGGCGTCCCGTGTTTTGGTATTGTAAATACATGCCGAGATGCTTGGCGAGCATTCCCAGCGCCGGCAATTTGTTATGCAGCTTGACCATAAAATCACCGCGGGCGTTCCAGCCCCAGCCGGCGATGCAAGCGCGCGCGTGCTCCAGCAGGCGCTCGATATCGGCAGGGCTGTTCAGCGGCACCGCGGCAATGTCGGCCGGATCGCAAAATACAATCGCGGCGAGTTCGGTGAGGACTCGATCCTGTTCGATGCGGGTGCGCTTCGAGCGGGCATCGATGGCGTCTTGCACGGCTTCCATGACGCCGGGGCGGCGCAAGATCATAAAAGCATTCACCCGTGCCGAGTTTTTGGCGTAACCGGCGCGGATGGCGGCTTGTACGGCGTTGAGGTCGATCAGGTACTCTTCGACGAAACGCCGTTGCCGGTCGCTCAGTTCGCGTGGCTTGCTGGGTTTGTGGTGTTGATGGGGCATATTGATGGTTCTTTCTTCCCACCCATAAAAAAAGCCGCTCCAAACGGAACGGCGTGTTTAAATTTTATCTGATGTAGTCCTACATGGTGCCGCCCATGAACATTTTCAAGAGCGCGGCATTTTTTCATCCTTCGAGACGCTTCGCTCCTCAGGATGAAGATAACTAAATTATCTCATGCTGAGGAGGACGCGGTGGCGCCCGTTTCGAAGCATGAAGAACTCAGATTGATCCCGTCACGTGCTGCTGTTTAGAACGTATCGACGGCTTCGTCACTTCTTTGGCAGCATGAAGGCGACGGCGTTGGCCATGAGCAGCAACGCGGCGCAGAAATAAAACACATAGACGACGCCGTAGACGTCGGCGATGGCCCCGGCGACGATCGGGCTTACCATCTGCAGCATCGATTGCGTGGTAAACATCAAATTGGTGCCGGAGCCCCGCATTTCACGGGGCACGATGTCCATCATCCAGCCGACCATGACGGGTCTGAGGGCGTAAATGGAAAAGCCGAGCAGGCTTATGCCGATGACGAGTGTCGCTTCATCGCGCAAGAACGACAGCGCAAAAATAAAAACAGTTGATAACGCGAGCGCCCACATGACAACGGGGCGGCGGCCGTAACGGTCGGATGCCATGCCCGCCGGGATCGCAGCGAAGGAACCGCCGAGATTAAGCGCGGTCAATGCGAGGCCGGCAAACCCGGCGGCCTCGGCGGCTGATAAATTCAAAACCTCGGCGACGTAAAACGGAAAAAATAGCCGTAAGGCGGCTTGCGCCGTCGAGCGAAACCCGGCCATCAAGGCAATGCCCAAAACGGCTTTGTTTTTGAGTAGGCTCAAGAGGCCGGCGATATATTCACCCAGGTTCAAGCCTTCCCCTTTTTTCTCTTCTTTCGCCGAACCGTTACGAAACAGAACGAAAAACAATAAGACCAAGGCGAGTAGGGCGGGGATGGCGTTAAAGTAAGCGGCTTCGCGCCAAGTAAACGAAACGAAAAACCAGCCGGAGATCATACCGCCGACGATGGTCGGGGCGATGGAATCGCCAAGGCTTGAGCACATGCTGTGAATCGACAGCACATAGCCGCGCCGGTCGTCAAAACGTGTTGCCAAGTACGGGATCGCCGCCGGGTGCCAAAGATGATTTCCGAGCGCGACCACGACGGCGGCGGCAACAAAGGTCGCGTAATTGGTCGAAGAGCCCATCGCGATCATGGAACAGGCCATGACGGCGAGGGAAATCATCATGAACCGGTCGCGGTGGCCAAAGACATCGGTGAGCGGCCCGCCGGCGACGTTCATGACAGTAGCGGCCGAAGCGTAAATCGTGCCGTACAAGCCGACGTCTGTATAACTGAGGCCGAACTCATCCTTCACGACCAGCAGTAAAACCGTCGGCACGATATGCAGCCAATGGGTGATGCCGTGGCCGATGCTCACGGTGAACACATTGACCTGGTCTTGCGTGCTCAGGGGTGCCGGTTTGCCGGAGGGGATGGTGGTACTAACCATGAAAATCGAAGTGTCGCCAGGGGAGAGGAACGTTTATGCACCCTAGCCGGATTCGCCGCGATTGGGAATCATTATCGGAAAACACTGGCTCCAACTTCACCCTTCGACAAGCATAGGATGAGGACGCTTCAATATCCTCATGCTGAGGAGGACGCGTGAGCGGCCGTCTCGAAGTATGAGGGGGGAATCGTAATGTTGCTGTGTTCCCCTCATGGTTCGACAGGCTCACCATGAGGGTTGCCGATTTCCTCAACCTGAGCTTGTCGAAGGATGAGATGAAACCAATACGTTACGGTTTGCCGGCGAGCAAAGTGCCGAGTTCCTCGAGGTCGGTGGCCTGATCGAGAGATTCGACGGCGGCGATGAGTTTGTCCACATCGGTGGTATCGAGAACCGCGCCGGCGGTGCTTTTGAACTTGGCTTGGATTTCATCGTCGCTCAAGGGATGCTGATAACTACCGCGGCGCTGTTCGCGCTCGGCTGTCATGACCGTGCCGTCGGTGCGCACGGCTTCCATACGCACTTTATGACGCTTCGCCTGGCCGCCCTTGTCGATTTCCGGATCGTGTAGAAATTCGATTTTTTTCGTGAGCTCGAGCAGTGCGGGGTCCTTGATGCGCTCTTCGGTGAACTGGTGAATGAACACTTCATCGTCGGTGAGTTTCAAAGCGGCGACGAAGTAGCCGTTCATTTGCGCGCCGACGATGCCGTTCGGTTGATATTTCCAGCCGATGTTGGTGAAGCCGGGTTTGGACATATGAACCGTGAGTTTTTCCAGGTTCGCCGTGCTCAGCCCGTCGCGCATGAGCTTATCCAGGCAGTCGATGGTGGTGTGCGAGCTGGCGCAGGATGCATAGGCTTTAAAGCCGGTATCGCAAATGTGCCACTTCTTGCCGAGGTCATCGGTCAGAATCGAGAGATCGGCATTATCGCTGAAGCTGCTCATGAAGCCGCCGTATTCGGCTTCGATGGCTTCTTTTGATCCGGTAAAGCCGCGTTCAGCGAGGTATCCCGATAAGACACCACATTGCGCGGCGTGGCCGGCATGAAACCGTTTCGCCATCGCACCCTTGCGCGCGGAATAAAGACCCGAAGCTTGGGTCGCCGCCAAGCCGAGGGCATCGGTCGTGGCTTCGGCATCGAGTTTCAGTGCTTTGGCCGCGGAAGCGCCGGCGCCGATGGTGCCGCCGGTGCCGGTAATGTGAAAGCCTTTCAGTTTATGGGCCAGCCCGGCGCAGATGCCGATGCGGATGACGACCTCATAACCGGCGACGATGGCGGTCAGGAGGTCTTTGCCCGAAATCCCGCGCGCTTCGCCGATGGCCAACGCGGCCGGGATAGTGACGCTGCCCGGATGCATGGACGAGGACACATGGATGTCATCAATCTCGAAGCCGTGCGTCGCGGTGCCGTTGGTCATGGCAGCTTCGGCGGCGCCAGTTTTGCGCCCGTGCGCCCAAAGGGTCGACGGCCCGGTGCCCGATAGTTCGCACGCGACGTCGGCGGCGATATTGCCCCACGGTTGCTTGGCGCCATACAGCCCGCAGCCGAGCGAGTCCAAAAGGCAGCGCTTGGCATGTTCAATAGCTTCATCCGGGATGTCTTCGAACGTGAGTGCCGCAACCCAGGCGGCCATCTCGCGGGTTACGGGTGGCACGGCGGTATCTGCGTTGTCACTTTTTACGGACGTGTCGGGGCTCATGTTACCGTCTCCTGCAGCAAGGTGAACTTCTCGAGGCGATTTTCATCGATCTTCACGCCGAAGCCGGGGCCGTCCGGCGGCTCGACATGGCCGTCGACGATTTTGAAATCGCTTTCGCCGACTAAAGGATCGTCGCCGATGACGCCGAGGCCGAAAATGAACTCGCCCGCGGGCATGCAGCGATGCGCCGGTAAACTCGCATAAAAATGCGCCGCCGCCGCGGCTTCGAGTTGCGAGAGCACGGCGAGCCCGCCGATGTTCACGAGAATATTGGCGCCTTCGGCAATTGCGGCGATCTTTTTTGCAACACTGAGGCCGCCGAAGCGGTACAGTTTGAAGCACATGACGTCGCAGGCTTCCATGCGCGCCAGCATGTCCGCGTCTTGGATCGACATCAGCGCTTCATCCGCCATCACCGGTACACCGCCGGCTTGCCGGCGAATATGCGCCATGCCTTTAAAATCCCGCCGTTCGATGGGCTGTTCGAGGTAATCGAGGCGGGGCCCGTCCTTAGCGGCGTTCAGCGCTTGGATGGAATCGTGCACGGTCCAGCCGGTGTTGGGATCGAGGCCGAGCTTGCAGCCCTCGCCGACGGCATCGCGTACCCGGCGTAGGTTATCGATGTCGAACTGCCAGCCTTGCGGACCACCCGCCTTAATGCACATGACGTTCATGCCGAACTCGTGCTTGGCACGCATCGCATCGTCGACGATCTTTTGCGGATTTTTCGCCATGCTGATCGACCATTCGAGCGGCAGTTTCTTTTGGCTGAGGCCGCCCAGGAGTTTGTAAACCGGCACGCCGAGGGCTTTGCCTTGGGCATCGTGGAGCGCATAGTCGACCAGCGCACGCACGTTGGTATTGCCGGGCAGCAGCATATCGAACTCGTGAAAGATGGATTCGATGTCGAAGATGTCGCGCCCGATCAGCATCGGCCCAATGATGTCTTTGACGGCGCAGACCACGCTGCCGTAGGTGTCGGGCATGGAATGGCCCGGTGTGGTCGGGCGCACGTGGCCGTAGCCGATGACCCCATCGGCGAAGATGCGTAACAAGACCGGCTTGCCGAGTAACTGCCCCGACGGGCCGGTATCATAAGCACCGTGCATGGTGGTGCGCTGTAAACGTTGGTTATAATCGGTGATCCGGACTTCAACGCGATCAATCGGCATCAATGACTCCTTCTTAATATTATGTAAGGCCGCAGCGGATATTATGTAAGGCCGCAGCGGGCGTAGAGCTTCACCGCGTTGTCCCAGAAGAGTTTGCGTTTGCGCTCTTCGCTCATATCCCAGCCGAGGACG
>CALINB010000160.1 GCA_938045325.1 uncultured Rhodospirillales bacterium
GGAAAGTCGATAAGCCCGGTAACTATTCGATCATGGCGCGCGCCCACGACGAAGCCGGACGCTTACAGCCGGTGACCGAGTGGAACTACCTTAAGAAGCACTTCGACGGCATCGTGCCGACGGATATCGAGGTGGTCGCGTAACCCTTGGCGCCGAAAAAATTCGATCCTGGGTTTGAGCCGGCACTGACACCGCAGGAAATGCTCGAACACGGCGTGTTCGGCGGCTGGTATTTTGAAGGCAATCACGCGGAGTTTCCAAAATCGTGGTTTAAGAACGCGAAGCTGAGCGATGACGGCTTTGATGTATCGCTCAATTGTTTCGATATCGAGTCCGGTCAATCCCGCGACGTCTGGCAGGAAAAAGGCTGGATCACCAAAGAAGATCCCTTGGGCTGGTTTCAGTGGTACTGCAGATATTTCACGGGACGGCGCCTACCTGACGTCGATAGTTTCCAAATCAAGCGTTGGCGCTCGTTCGGTCCGCGCCACGCGGCACAAATCCGCAAAAACTGCGAGCCCGGCGATATCTTCTGCCGCCGCCGCCAACGCCAGGGCCTACTGCAATGGGCGTACGATCCGTTTATCTGAATTCGATTCGCGCTAAAATTATTTGTGATCGCCGTAGAGCTCTTTTTTCTCACGCTCTTTATAGGCTTCATTAAACTTTTCGACGAAATCATCATCCGTCGCACCTTCGACAAATTTAGCGAAGTCACCGTGCGTCGGCGTGCCTTCGGGTGCTCCTTTCGCACCCTCTTTCCACACATTGGAACGTACGAACGCTTTGGGGCAATGGCTAAACGCCTGTTCGACATGCACCAGCATCACCGTGCGCGGAATATTGCCCTTGTATTCGAATTGTTGAAGTAGTTCCGGATCGTTCGTGATTTCGGCGCGGCCGTTAATCCGATAGGTAATGTTCGAACCTGGTACCAGAAACAGCACGCCCACTTGAGGATTTTCGACGACATTTTGCATGCCATCGAGCCGGTTATTGCCGGGCCGGTCGGGAATGGCGACGGTCTTTTCGTCGAGCACATACACGAACCCCGGGCCGTCACCCTTCGGCGAACAATCGGCACCGTTCGGCCCTGAAGTCGCCAGCATAATCAGCGATGACTTCTCGATCATTTTGCGGCCCGGCGGCGTGATGTAATCGTATTCCTTGTCGATGGTGCGGCCCGACGGCGCTTTATAGATTTCACGCAGCTGTTCCATCGTGGTCAACGAGAACGGATTTGATTTTTGATTGGTATCCATCGGGCACCCGGCTTTCAGTTGGCGAATGATTTTGGTTGCCGGCTACTATACAGACCGCTCGTCCAGTATACAAAAGTTAAGCAAACCGGCCACTTTGCGGGTTCACACAAGCGCTGATATACTCATGAAAACAACATATTCATGGGAGGCTCCTATGTCCGTCACTTTGGCCACGGCCGATACGGCCCCAGAATCAATTACGATCAAACCCTTGGCGATGACGATCGGCGCCGAGATCGGTGGAGTCGACCTCACCAAGCCGTTGCCCGAACAGCAGGTGAAGGATATCTGGGCGTCCATGTTGCGCTGGAAGGTCGTGTTCTTCCGCGATCAAAAGCTCGATCATGCCCAGCATGTGGCCTTTAGCCGCCAATTCGGCGAGTTGACCCCCGCGCACGTTGTTTATGGCCCGCAAGATACAAACTTTCCGGAAGTCTATTCCGTCGACCGGGACCGCAAGAATAAACGCTATGGCGGTGAGTTTCTTTTGTACCCCTGGTCGGGCTGGCACACCGACATCACACCCGCGATCAACCCGCCGGCTGTCTCGATTTTACGCGGCGATGTCATGCCGCCCCATGGCGGCGACACCCAATGGGCCGATATGGTCGCGGCGTACAATGATTTCTCACCAACGTTTCGCGCATTTCTCGATACGCTCCGTGCCGTTCACTTGTACCAAGGCAATGCCGGTACCGACACAACGAAGGAATATCAAGAAACACTCAATAAAAATCGCATTGTGAGTGAGCATCCGCTCATTCGTGTGCATCCGGAAACCGGCGAGAAGTCTCTTTATATCTCCCCGTCATTTATTAAGAATATCGTCGGCCTGACTCCGACGGAAAGCGACCGGATTCTCAATTTCCTGAAAGAACATGCCTCGCGGCCCGAATACACCGTGCGCTTTAAATGGGAATCCGGCTCCATCGCCATGTGGGATAACCGCCACACCACCCACATGGGCCCGCGTGATGTCATTAATTCCGAGTTCCCGCGCGAAGTGCATCGCACGACATTGATGGGCGATATTCCCGTCGGTGTCGACGGCCGTGAGTCCACGCCGCTCGAAGGTAATCCGATTAAGCCGATCTAACTTTTTCGGGGACAGTATGTTTACTGCCAAATTTGTAAATATCATTATTCCCGGGAACTCGATAACGAATGGATTCTTAGGAACGAAAAATACTATCCCCGAATAATTATGAAATTAAACGATATTAAACAAGCCCGGACCGAACTCGCCGCCGCCTATCGCCTCGCCGAAAAGCAAGGTTTCAACGAAGGCATCTGTAATCATTTTACCATGATGGTGCCGGGCACAGATGACCGGTTCCTGCTGATCCCCTATGGGATGCATTGGTCCGAGGTAACGGCGAGCAACCTCATCGAGGTGAATTTTGACGGCACCGTCATTGACGACGGCGGTTACGCGGACAACTTCGATAACGAACTGATTGTCGACCGCTCCGCCCTTTGCATCCATGCCCCCGTGCATCAAGCCCGCAGCGATGCCCGCTGCGTGCTGCATACGCATATGCCGTATGCGACGGCTTTAACGATGCTCGATGATTTTCGCTTTCCCATGGCGAGCCAAAACGAACTCGGGTTTTATGGCCGCATCGCCTACGATGATGATTACAACGGCGTCGCGCATGACCATGACGAAGGCCACCGCATGGCCAAAGTCCTCGGCAGCAACGATGTGCTGATGATGGCTAACCACGGCGTGTTGGTCACCGGCCCGGACATCGCCACCGCTTATTACGATTTGTATTACCTGGAGCAAGCCTGCCGCACGCAGGTCCTGGCCTTGCAAACGGGAAAGGATATCCGCCGGGTCCCTCAGGACGTCGCCGCAAAAACAGCACGGCAGCGCAACCGGACCGCGAAAACCGAGAACATGAAGCGCCATTTCGATGCGCTCAAGCGACTCCTCGACCGGGACGATCCGGGGTATAAAGCGTAAAAATGAATTCTCAGCGAGAAGGAACCCTTGAATGAAATATCTGCACACCATGGTCCGGGTTTCGGACCTCGATAAATCCCTCGAATTTTTCTGCGGCCTACTCGGCATGGTGGAAACCCGCCGCACGGAAAGCGAGAAAGGCCGTTACACGAACGTGTTTCTCGCGGCATCGGAAGATGAAGACGTGGTGCGCGCGGAGAAAACCCCGGCGCTTGAGCTCACGTATAACTGGGACCCGGAAGAGTACACCGGCGGGCGCAACTTCGGGCATTTGGCGTACGCGGTCGATAACATCTACGAAACATGCCAAAAGCTGATGGATGCCGGCATCACCATCAACCGCCCACCGCGCGACGGCCACATGGCGTTTATCCGCACACCCGACGGCATCTCTATTGAGATATTACAAAAAGACGGCAGCTTGCCAGAGCAAGAACCTTGGGCCTCAATGGAAAATACGGGAAGTTGGTAGACGCGCCATGCTTCGAGACGATCGCACTTATCCTGAGCCGTGCGTCTCGAAGGATGACTGTCAATTACAGTCCGTTGACGTTATTAAACTCAACGTTCCTAAAGTCCGTTGACGATGGCCAGCGGTTTTTCACCCTTCGAAACCCGCACGATATTGGCATAACCGAACTCCATACGCCGGATCCAGGTGTCAATCGATGTGCCTGCATTGTGCGGCGTGGTCACGACGTTGTCTCGGCCCAATAACGGATTATCCGGCGATGTCGGTTCGTCTTCGAAGACATCGATCCCGGCACCGGCAATGTCACCGGCATCCAAAGCAGCAATTAAATCGGCCTCTTTGGTCACCGGCCCGCGCGACGTCGCGATATAATAAGCGGAGTTTTTCATTTTCTTGAACACGTCCCGGTTTATCATACCG
>CALINB010000161.1 GCA_938045325.1 uncultured Rhodospirillales bacterium
AAATATATCAAACACTTGAAAGCGCAACGTGCCAGCTTAGCCAAACGCTGCAAAGCCAAGAAGGGAACGCCTGATTACACAGTCTGCAGGGCTGCTCTTTACAAAAAAGATATGGAAATCGGACAGAGACGCTGCGAAGCCATGAATCATCCCGGCAAACAGAAGAACTGCTTAACGCGGCTGAAGAAGCGGCAAGCCAGCATCGACAAGAAAAACGAGGTGATGAAGAAGAAGCTTGCCGAGGCGAAAAAACGCTGCAAGCCGATTACCGATAAGGCCAAAAAGAAGGCCTGCTTCGTAAAATACATGAAGTAACGAAAACGCACTTTCAAACACAGCCAGCCGGGCCGCGGGATGTTCCTGCGGCCCGGTTTGCGTTCCAGCCCATAAGGGAATTCTTAACCTCCGGAGTGAATGCTACCGATATGTTTAAATCGGCGCTCATTCTTATAGCAGGCCTGATTGTGGGCGGGGCGCTTTACGCGCCGGCGCAAGCGGCCGATTTACCCTACCGGCAGATGGCCCTGCAGCAACTCCACTGTAAATCGATCACGAACCAGCGGCGGCAGAAGAACTGCCTGCGCAACGCCACCCGGCCGATCACCGCGCAATGCCAAAAACTGCGCGGGCAAGCGCAAATATCCTGTTACCGCCGCCACAACCGAAATATGCGGGCGGCCCTTTTACAGGAACTCCGTAAACGCAGAAAGTAATTCAGCTCAGCGTGCGTTCTCGATGCTTTGCCACACGGTGACGGCCTGAACGGTCTCGGCCACATCGTGAACACGCAATATGCCCGCCCCTTTCGATAACGCCGCCAAACCCGCCGCCAATGATCCGGGCAACCGCTCTTGCGGTTGGACATCGTTGCTAAGCTTGGCAAGAAAACTTTTTCGCGACACACCGATCAAAACAGCGCAACCCAGTTCGCAAAACAAATGAGTTTTATTGAGTAGCGCCAAATTGTGTTCAAGCGTTTTGCCAAAACCGATACCCGGATCGATTGCAATCCGCTCCTTACCAATCCCACGCGCCACGAGAACATCGATCCGGCGAGATAAGTATTCGAAAACATCCTGCGTGACATTGTCGTAGTGCGGTGAATCCTGCATCGAATGTGGCTCGCCTTGCATGTGCATAAGCACAACGCTCGCTTGCGAACCGGCAACGACATTGACCGCCTCGGAATCGCTGGTCAGCGCACTGACATCGTTGATGATCGCAGCCCCCGCCTCAATGGCGGCAGCCATCACGCGGGCACTTCGGGTATCGGCCGAAACACACAGGCCCCGCCCTGCCAGAGCATCAATGACCGGCACAATGCGCTTGATTTGCTCGTCGGGCGCCACCGGTTTCGAGCCGGGCCGGGTCGACTCGCCACCCACATCGATGATGTCCGCACCCTGCTTGGCGAAAAGGCTGCCGCGCTGGATAGCGGCCTCTTGATCGAAGGCTTCGCCACCATCAGAAAAACTATCGGGCGTTACATTGACGATCCCCATGACGCGGGGACGGTCTAACGTCATTCCGGCAAAGGAAGTCGTCACTCAAATCACCAAAGAAGATTGATGTTATATTGTTTAAGATCCTGGCTGCGGTTCCGGTTCCATGCCGCTGGAAGGATCCTTGCCTTGGTCCTTTTCATCGCCTGCCTTCTGTCCACTTGTCGGCACAGAAGATCGCTTCTTACGCCCGGCATCCGCCGAAGTATCGTCATGATCGGGCCGTGAGATCGGTTCGCCGCGCAACAAAGCGTCGATCTCATCGCCGCTGAGCGTTTCGTACTCCAACAGCGCGTTCGCCAACGTATCCAACTCATCACGTTTTTCACGCAGGATCCGATTGGCCGTTTCCTCTGCAGACTCAACCAAACGGCGGACTTCTTCATCGATAATTTGCGCTGTTGCATCGGAAACATTTTTGCGTTGCGCGACCGAATGACCGAGGAACACTTCTTCCTCGTTATCGGAATAACGTAAAGCGCCGAGTTTTTCGCTGAACCCGTATTCCGTTACCATGCGCCGTGCCAAGGACGTCGCTTGTTGGATATCGTTGGAAGCGCCGGTCGTGACATTATCAAGACCAAAAATGATCTCCTCGGCGGCACGCCCGCCGAACATCATCGCGATTTTGGATTCAAGCTCGAGCTTGGAATAACTGTAACGGTCCCGCTCGGGCAATTGCATCGTGACACCCAGCGCCCGACCGCGCGGGATAATTGTTACTTTATGCAGCGGCTCGCTCTTCGGCACGTGCAGCCCGACAATGGCGTGGCCCGCTTCGTGATAGGCCGTCAGTTTCTTTTCGTCCTCGGTCATGACCATGGAGCGGCGTTCCATGCCCATCAATACCTTGTCTTTGGCGTATTCAAACTCGGCCATCGTCACGACCCGTTTGCCGATACGGGCTGCATGCAAGGCCGCTTCATTGATCAAATTCGCCAGATCAGCACCGGAGAAGCCAGGTGTGCCACGGGCAATTACGCGGGCATCGACATCCGGACCTAACGGCACTTTTCGCATATGAACCTTAAGAATTTTTTCGCGGCCCATGATATCCGGGTTCGGCACGACGATTTGACGGTCAAACCGGCCCGGCCGCAGCAAGGCCGGATCCAACACATCAGGCCGGTTGGTGGCGGCAATCAAAATGACACCCTCGTTCGCTTCGAACCCGTCCATTTCGACCAATAATTGGTTCAGCGTTTGCTCGCGTTCGTCATTTCCGCCACCGAGTCCGGCGCCGCGATGGCGACCGACGGCATCCAATTCATCAATAAAGATAATACATGGCGCATTTTTCTTTGCTTGATCAAACATGTCGCGCACACGCGACGCACCGACGCCGACAAACATTTCGACAAAGTCGGAACCGGAGATGGTAAAGAACGGCACATTCGCCTCACCCGCAATGGCCCGGGCCAGCAGCGTCTTACCGGTACCTGGCGGGCCGACCAGCAAACACCCTTTCGGTATTTTACCGCCGAGGCGTTGAAATTTTTGCGGGTCTTTTAAATAGTCGACGATTTCCTCAAGCTCTTGCTTCGCTTCATCAACACCGGCGACATCTTCAAATGTGACGCGACCCGATTTTTCCGTCAGCAATCGCGCTTTGGATTTTCCAAAGCCCATGGCTTTACCGCCGCCCGATTGCATCTGACGCATGAAAAATATCCAAACGCCAATTAGAAGCAGCATGGGGAACCAGGAAATGAGAATTCCCCATAATGTCGGCGAGCCGTCATCGGCCGGTTGTGCCGTGATGCGCACACCCCTTTTTGTAAGCTTTGAAATCAGGCTTGGGTCGTTCGGTGCATAAGTACTGAACGGACGGCCGTCGCCATAATGCCCAGAAATCTTATCGCCTCTGATCGTTACATCTTTGATCTGCCCGCTTTCGACGGCGGCGATGAAATCAGAAAAAGCCAGCATATTCTGCTTCGGCGTGGCCTGAAACAGATTAAACAGTGCAAAAACGAGGAGCGCAATGATGACCCAGAGCGCTAAATTCCGTCCAAAATTCAAAATTCTTATCCTTCCCTTATTGTGCGGGGTCTAGGCATAACCACTGCGGCGCCCTCTGCCCATTTCCAGCACTCTCGTCCTCTATAGAGATAGTATATCTGTTTGTTCGTGCAACATAAAACCCACAAAGCCGCGATCCCCCATTCCTTCAGGGGGCTGGAATACTGCGTTTTTTGTGGTTAACGGCGCCGTCATTAAATCTTCACGGATAAAATCAAGATGCGGCACACAAGCCACGCCGTCCTGATCGCGCATGGCTGGCAGAGCCCAACACGCCTCCAAGGGCATGGTTGCGCCGGTATCCGAAGACAACACGGGCTTGATTTCCCGCCAACCATCTTCACCCAGCGCCGCCAGCCACAAAGGTTGAGCCAACGCTGCCGGCGCATCGCCCACGAAAATCCGAAACCGGTTATCCCACAGCACAGATTGGCTCTGCGTTACCGGGGCCGGTGCCGGCAGATTCCGATTTTCACGAAAAACAAACAACTCATGACGCCGCAATGAAAGCAAACACCCGCCCAGCGTTCGGCGGCACAATTTGTTTTCCATGACAAGCTGGTGAACTTGTTCCAACGAGCCTGGCTTCGGACCATAAGAGTGGCCACCGATGCAGCGAATAATACGGGAAAGCACACGCAATGAAATTTCCACCGGTGCCGATTTCAACGTCTCGATATCCAACTTTGCAAATCCTGCCGGGTCGATGGCGCAACAACGCGCCATGATGTTTGCCGCTTCTTGCTCCAAGGCGACGCGGGCATGCGCACAACGGCTTGCCAACTTGGTTAGATTTTCAATACTGAATCCGGCTTTATCTTCAATACCGATCAGTTCTTTTAAATGTGTCCGCGCATATTTTGGATTTTCATTGGTCGGATCTTCGATCCAGGCTTGTTTGCACCCCTGCAAATATGCCGTCAAACGGGCGCGCGGCACATCCAAGAGCGGACGAAGCAACCGGCAATGCGGCCGCTCGCGAATAGCCGACATCCCGGCCAGACCATCGAGGCCGCTGCCCCGGCTTAGCCGGAACAAGACCGTTTCCGCCTGATCTTCCTGATGATGGCCAAGCAACAAATGTAAAACGCCGGTTTGACGGCACCATTGTTCCATTAATGTGTAACGAGCGTTCCGTGCGGCGGCTTGCACACCGCTGGCCGGCTTAGGGCCAACCCAATTTAAAACATGATTCATGATGCCGCGGCTTGAGAGCCAGATTCCAACCTGCCTTGCTTCAAGAGCCGACTCTGGACGCAACTGATGATCAACCGTAAGAGCACTAATCCGCCCGCCGTAGCGCTTCGCCCACTCATGGGCAAGCAAGCACAATGCCATGCTATCGCGGCCACCGGATACGGCAACAGCGATATGGGGCCCGTCTTCAAACGGGCCAAGGGCATCAAGGCGCGCTGAAAATTCCTGCAGGGAAAACGGCGACGCCTTTTCCAAAACTTTATTGCAAATGATCATAGTCTCGCTGCGAGTGATTACCGGCAACGGGCCCGCTTGCGTTCCTCGGCCAATTTCTTTTTGATGCTTGGTTGCAAGGTCGGATAATCCGACGTCAACTTACTGAATGCCGCACAGGCCTGGGCCTGCTTCTTCAATCCGGATAGCGACATACCCAGCTTCAACAATGCGTCGGGAGCTTTATTCCCCTTCTTGTTTGACTGATACGCTTTGTAAAATATTTTGGCGGCTTCAGCATACTGGGCTTGGACGTAATAAGATTCACCCAGCCAATAACGGGCATTACTGGCTAAAGGGTGCTTGTTGTGCTTGGCGATAAAAGCCTTCAATGCACTTTCAGCCTCTTTGTATTTGGCCTGGCGCAAAAGACTGAAAGCATAAGCATATTGATCCTTTGCCGACCCTTTTGGCAGCCCTGCTGCAGCCTGCTGCTGGGTTTTGGTGGTTTTCGGGGCGAGGCGAGTTGCCGGTGTCCCGGACGGCTTCCCAGTGGATTTCGCCGTTAAATCGCTCTGATTCAGAGTTCCCAGGGTCCCTGCCGGTTGACCGGTACGCGGCGCTCGCTCAACCGGGACGGCCGGCGAAACGCTGCCAATGACCGGTTGACCCGAAGGACCGGGCCGTACCGTATTAGCGGGACGTGCACCGGCACCAGAAATTGATTTTTCAAGCGCGGACAAACGGAAATCAATATCGCTGATCAGTTTATCCAACCGTTTATTCATTTGATCAATTTGATGGCTTTCAGATTCCATTTTGCCGGTAACAACACGCAACTCTTCTTCCAAGGCCGATAACCGGACTTCAAATCGTGCCAGGGCAGGACCCCCTGCAGAAACAGTTCCCGGTGATGCGGCCGTGCCGCTTTGACCGCCTGCCGGTGCGCCACGGGAAACCTGAACATTTAATGTTCGAATATCGCGCTCCATGCGCTCAAGACGATCCAGCAGCGGCTTGAGTTCGCTCCCTTGTGCATAAAGCGAACCCGGCATCAAGAAGGCAACGGCAAAATACATGACCGCCGATGCCAACAATTTTTGACGAAAGCCATGACCATAAAAATTTTCTAGTCTTTGCTTGGCCAACTTATTCATCTTTTACCGATCCTATGTTCCCAACTGAGATGTATTGAATGAGCCCGCAATATCCCTGGCTAACGGTTAATGTGCGATGAATTCACGGCAAAAATAAGGCGCTTGCCTATCCCCGACCTTGGGGCGGCAAACGCCTTAAATCCTTAACAACTTAGGCTTTTTGGGCCTTAGCTCGCGGGCCGGCTCACCACCGTAACGGAGCGGCGATTTTGCGACCAGGACTTCTCGCTTGAGCCCAAAGCAACGGGCCGTTCTTCGCCATACGAAATGGTTTTAATCCGGTTCGGACTAATACCAAGCGTCACGAGATAATCTTTAGCCGAATTCGCCCGGCGTTCGCCAAGGGCTAAGTTGTATTCGCGTGTACCGCGTTCATCGGCATGACCTTCAAGCACAACCGTGACAGAAGGAAACTTCTTCAACCAAGCGGCTTGCTTATCAAGAGTCCCGCGCGCGGCGCTCGTCAACTTATATTTGTTGAAACCGAAAAACACACGATCGCCAACATTGACGACGAGATCTTCTTGCGTGCCGGATCGGGGTCCGCCAGCAGAACTTCCGGACGTTGCGGAACCTCCGCCGCCAGCGCCACTGCTGGAGCCACTGCCATCAGGGGCCGTTTCACAAGCGGTCAGCAAAGCCAAAG
>CALINB010000162.1 GCA_938045325.1 uncultured Rhodospirillales bacterium
GACCGCATCAAAATCGAACTTGCCTGCCAGTATGTTGATCACAACTTATTCCAAGCCGATTTCCGCAATCCGGATGACCATGTATTCCTCCGCTCCTGCTGCCGCCGCTTCGGCATGTATTACAGCCAGCCCGGTAATGGCATATCGCATCCGACCCACCAGGAACGCTTCGGTATTCCCGGCAAGCTTCTCGTCGGCACCGATAGTCACACCCCGGCCGCGGGCGCCATCGCCATGGTCGCGATCGGTGTCGGCAGTGTCGAGGGCGCTTCCATTCTTGCAGGCGAACCGCTGAACATCCCGATGCCGGAAATTATGGGCGTGAAACTGACCGGCGAATTGCCCGATTGGGTCAGCGCCAAAGACGTCATCCTCGAAATGCTGCGCCGGCACACCGTGAAAGGCGGCGTCGGCAAGATCATCGAATACTACGGCCCCGGCCTGAAATGCCTATCGGCGATGGACCGTCATGTCATCGCCAACATGGGCACAGAGCTCGGCGCGACGACAACCGTATTCCCGACCGACGAGCGCACGAAGGAGTTCTTCGTGCAAACCGGACGCGAAGACGATTACATCGAAATGACTGCCGATGATGGCTGCGACTACGATCACCATGATGAGATCGATCTTTCCACCCTCGAACCGCTTATCGCTAAGCCGTCGAGCCCGGACAACGTGGTTAAGGTGAAAGAGGTTGCCGGTGAGCCAGTCTATCAAGCGTATGTCGGCTCTTCCGCCAATCCCGGCTATCGGGATTTCGCCATCACCGCAGAAATGGTGAAAGGCAAGCGTTCCGCGCCCGGCGTTTCCTTCGATGTCAATCCGTCGACCCGCCAGGTGCTCACCAATATCACCGCGGGTGGTTATCTCACAAACATCATCGAAGCCGGCGCACGCGTGCATCAAACCGGGTGTAACGGCTGTAACGGCATGGGCCAAGCGCCCGCATCGGGGAAAAATTCCCTGCGCACGACACCGCGTAATTTTCCGGGGCGTTCCGGCGTCAAAGACGACCGGGTCTTTTTATGCAGCCCGGAAACCGCCACCGCGGCGGCGCTGACCGGCGTCATTACCGATCCGCGCGATCTCGGCATGCCTTATCCCAAGATCGAGGAGCCGAAAGCCTGGATTGTTATGCACGATATTATCGAAGCACCCTTGCCGCCCGAGGAAGCGCGCAAGGTTGAAATCGAAAAAGGCCCGAACATTGCGTCCCTACCACCGATCGAACCGATTGCTGATCGTATCGAAGTGCCGGTCGCATTGAAAATGGACGACAACATCTCAACCGACACCATCAGTCCGGCGGGCGCCAAAGGACTGCCGTACCGTTCGAACGTGCAAAAAATCGCGCAGTTCTCATTCGATGCGATTGACGAGAATTATTATTCTCATTGGCTCGCGGAAAAGGAAAAAGGCAATTTCCATGCCCTCGTCGCCGGTCAAAACTACGGCCAAGGCTCGAGCCGCGAACATGCTGCCCTCGCCCCGCAATATCTGGGCTTGCGTCTCGCCATCGTCAAAGGCTACGCCCGACTGCATTGGCAGAACCTGATCAACTCGGCGGTACTGCCACTCACGTTCGCCAACGAAGCCGATTACGATAAAATCGAGCAAGGCGATGTTCTCGTCGTCGACAATATCCGCCAAACCCTGCAGGACGGCGGCGACACGTTCACGGTGAAAATCAAAGGTAAGGACACCGAGATCGAAGGCAGCCTCAAGGCTTCACCGCGTCAGCGCGAGATCATGCTGGTTGGTGGTTTCTCGAACTGGGTCAAAGCCAAGAACGAAGGCACGCTGAAAGAAAAAGCCGCAGCTTAACAATCATGGAACACGGACAGGGAAAAGTAGCGTGAAATATCTTTACGGTCTTCTTGCGTTACTTGTTCCCGGCTTTGCACTCGCAGATAACAAGAAAACCTATCCATATATTGAAGGTGAATTTGTTGTCGAGCTTCAAAACGATAACACTTTTAAATCCGATGACTCGGGCAACAAAATCAACGACCTGTTCACGACGACGGAACCGCTTCTCAAAGTTAATTTTTCGCCGTGCCTGTCAGTAACGGCTCACGGTGTGCTTGAGCCTATTAAAGATCCGGAACCGAATGACCACCGCATCTTCAACGCGCATGGGTTTTATATGCAAGACCTCTACGCGTCGTTTCACCGCTATGGGTTTTCGTTGAAAGCAGGAAAGTTCACGCCGAATTTCGGCAAGGCCTGGGACGTCACACCCGGCATCTGTGGCACGCATTCGCAAGGTTTTCAAAACGGCTGGGATATCGACGGCGGCATTTACGGAACGGACTTCACGGAAGATTACGAATTCTCCGAACGCATCGGTTTCGAACTCGGATGGGTTTACAACCACAAAACGTTCGGCGATCACCGGATCACTGCCAGCAGTTACTTTCAAGATCGGTCATTTTTAAGCCAATCCCTGTTCGCCAATCGGGGGCAAACCCGCGCGACGACAGGTGGCCCCAGCAATACTGCCGATTTGAGTTCCTATGCCCTTGCCCTTGACGGCTCGTTTCGCCAGTGGCCCAACTTTCGCTATCACATGGGCTTCACGGATATGGCGAAAGGAGAAGGCAACACGGCCCGGCAACGGGGGTATTTGCTGTCCTTGAAGTACGATACTGAAATCGGGCCGTTTAAACTGTTTCCCATGGTCGAATTCGCATCGTTCGACGGTTGGGATGGCGTCGACGGCCAGGACCGCCGCCACATCACGGGTATGCTGAAAACCGCTTGGAAGGATTGGCGGCTGGTGCTGTCTTACACGAACCGCACGACGGAACCGGCGAACGGCAGCGATATCGACGATTATTTATTCCAGGCAACCGTCGGATACGATTTCGGCTGCAACATTCTCATTAAGAACGGTTGCTTGCAATTCGATATCGGGTATCGTTTAACCGAAGAAGAAGACGTCGAAAGTCACACCGTGGGTGCGCTTTTGGTTTATGCCTTCAACTTCGAACACGCATTCGGAAAATAAGGATAAGCGCTTATTCGCCGGTGCTCGCGATCAAACCAAACAAGTTCCGCTTGCGAATATTACGGCGCATAAGCTCCACATCGATGATTTGATCGTCGTCGATATCGAGATTAATACCATTGCCAAGCGTCGAGATGTACCAGCCCTGCGCTTTGCCGTCTTTGGCTTGGAAAATAAGATCCTTGATGTCGTAATGCGCAGCGATGTTCATCAATAAATCTTCTTTGTTGTCATCAACGCCCTCGGTAATGCCCTCACCTTGGAACAGGACTTTCCAGGCACCGGCTTCGAAAAACGCATCGGTTTGCTTGTAGATATAGCTTTGCGAATTGGTCCAGCTGTCTTTACCCTTTTGACCCGCTTCACCGATCACGTTGAGGCCGGCATCCTTGGCCATCTTGATCAGGTTGCATTTATCGTCCAAAGACATGGAGACCTGCGCGCTTGAAACCTCGACCGCATCGGAGCCGAGTTCTTTAACTTTGGCATAAAACTCCTTGGATTTCCCTTGCAGGAGGGCGGCTTCCGTTAAGTCGCCGGCGAAAAAGACCTTCACGTCGTGGGCGTGGAAAACATCAATTTTTTTGCGCAAAAATTCTTCACTTTGCAGGCGGAAAGCACCGATCCCAATCTTGCACCAGTCGACATATTCGCCCGCCATTTCCAACACATCGTTGACCCGGTTCATGCCCCAGCCGCGATCGGCGATCAGTGTGAGCCCATAGGGCCGCGGCTTCACGGGACGTGGTGCGACACGAATGAAATTAAAGGCTTTATCTTGCAGTAACGAATCGGATGCCATGGAAAAATCCCCTCTGGTTTCTCAGAAATATAATGTTTATCGATTAGATTAGAAAAATGGAATATTTGTCGGCATCATATGGGCCGCTGTGCTAATGTCAACGCTCACGGATGCATTTCGGCCAAGAGGCAAATAGATGGCGAAAATCAAACATATCCAGTTGAAAGTTTCCGATAGGCTTCAATCGGCGGCAATCTATGAAAAAATCTTCGGATTTGAGCGTACGGACGAACGCCGGACCCGCGACGATCACAACACGGTCCACCTCGCCGACGGCACCATCGACTTAGCTTTTTCGCAATACGACGAAGGCTCGGCCGAAGCCACCATGCATGGTGACGGTCCGAAAATCGGTCATTTTGGGATCGAAGTCGACGACATTGATGAGTGTGTCTCATTGCTGGCCGAACACAAATGCGAGTTTCTTACGCCAAAAGGCGCGCTGCCGGTCAAATTCAAAATTCCCGGTGTCGGCGGTATCGTCGAAATCGGCCCGGTGGGTTTTTTCAAACACCCGCGCGATCCGCAATTTAAAAAAGATATGCTTAAAAAAGCTTAGCCGAGCAAGTCGTCGTCATACGGTGAGCGGCTCAGCACACGGCAACCCTTTTTTGTGACCAGATACGTATCTTCGATCCGGCAGCCGCCGACGCCGTCTTGCCAAATCGCCGGCTCGAGATTGAGGATCATGCCTTCTTCCAGCACCGTATCCATTTCTTTATAGCGCGCGGTTACATTAAAGGCTTCGGCGCGAATGCCGATGCCGTGTCCTGTATAGGGATAACCGCCGTACCATTTTTCGAGTTTCGCTTCCTTGACCGGTTTGAGACACGCCTTTTCCAAAGCGGAGGTTTTCGTTCCCGGTTTCATGATTTTTTTTGCTTCTTCGAGCGATTGATAAACCGTTTGATAAATTTTCTTTTGCTGCTTGCTCGGCTTGCCGCCGGTCCAGACGGTGCGCGCAAACTCGGAGCGAAACCCGTTAAACGACCCGGGCCCGTCGATGACGCACATCTCGCCAGCGCGGACAATTTTATCCGTACTGTAACGGCGCACGGGCGCGGCCCGTTCGCCGGAAACGACCCAGATATCAGGCCCAGTGCATCCGCGGTTGAGCAACTCGACCATGCCGATGGTGCCGATATCAATTTCGGTATATTGGCTCCAACTGTTTTTCGCAGCATCAATCGCAGCATTGATACCGCATTCGACAAGCGAAACAGTGTGTTCGTAGGCCTTAATCTCTTCCGCATTCTTGACCGCGCGCGAGCGGTTGATCGCCGGCACGGCGTTTACAAAATTCACCTTATCGAATGTATTGACGATGTTGTTGTAAAGACCGGCCGGCATCCTGTTTTCGATACCGATATTTTTCTTCTTGAGGCCATAATCGGATAGCGCCTTATCGATAACCGGCATCCATTTGGCATTCCAGGGCGGTGTGACGCGAATATCCGGATACATCATGTCGGCCAACATGCCGCCCGCATCCCCTTCCGAACAAAATAACACCGGCGGAACATCGTCTTGCAGGAATAACGTGCCATATGCGCCCGGATAGACACTGGTGCGGTGTTTGGGCCACCCCGTGAGGTAGATGACGCTATCGACCACATTCGTGAAGATGGCATCAATGCCCTCGTCTTTCATGATCCCGCGCATGCGCTTCCAACGTTCTTCCTGCAGAAGTTGCCAGTCGATACGCGTCCGTGTGGGCTCAAGATTGCTTAAGAATGCCGACATACGGTCCCTCCCCTGGTTTCTTTGATCTTACGGCAGCATTCGAACACCGCAAAGGTGGTAAATTCCTATCATTCACACTGGCTAAACCGTCAGGCTGGGAGTATTTTATAAGTGGAACAGCAAGTAAACCCTGACCAAAGGGCAAAAAAACCTAATATTCCCGGGGAGAGCCCATGAACGAGACCGAACTCGCCTATATGAGCATTGCCGAGCAGGCCAAGCTCATTGAAAAAAAAGAATTATCACCAGTCGATCTGATCCAAACCTATCTCGACCGGATCGAGAAATGGGACGGGGTCCTGCATTCCTGGATCACGGTATGCGCTGATCAGGCACTCAAGCAAGCTAAGCAAGCTGAAGCTGACATTGCCAAAGGAAATTATAAAGGCCCCCTGCACGGCATCCCATTCGGTGCTAAGGACCAAATCACCACGGGTGATGTCCCGACCACGATGGCGTCCATCATTATGCCCGATTTCGGCGAAGGCATGACGGCGACCGCCGTCTCAAATCTCGAAAACGCAGGCGCGATTTTGCTCGGCAAAAATAATATGCATGAATTCGGCAAAGGAAGCTCAGTGAACTTTCATCATGGTGAGCCGAAAAACCCCTGGAACATCGAACGAGAGCCGTCGCATTCCTCAACCGGTTCGGGCGTTTCCGTCTCGGCCGGCTTGGTGTCGACATCGCTTGGCGAAGATACCGGCGGTTCCATCCGCGGTCCCGCTTGGGCCAACGGTGTCGTCGGCATTCGCCCCACGTTCGGGCGCGTCAGCCGCTACGGCGGCATCATGTATGCCTGGACTCAGGATACAATCGCACCCCTCACCCGCACCGTCGCCGACAATGCGCTCGTCCTGCAAGCCATCGCCGGGTATGACGAAAAAGATCCGTTATCGAGCGACCGGCCGGTGCCGAATTACGCAGATACCTTCACGAAGGACCTTAAGGGTGTGAAGCTTGGTTTGGTGCGCGAGATGTCCGTCGGCCAAGAGTTACACCCGGATGTCGAGAAGATGTTGAACAAGACTCTAGATGTGTTGCGGTCTCTCGGCGCTACGGTTGAAGAAGTATCACTACCGAAAGTGAAATATGCCATTCCGCTGCAGCTACTCACATCCGACCCGGATTGCGCCGCCGTCTATTTGCGTAAATATCTGCGGCCCTATTGGGACAAATTCGATGTCGGCACCCGCACCCGATTGGCTGCCGCCGCCCTGGTTCCGGCGACAATTTACAACCGCGCCATGCGGGGCCGTGCCCTTGTGCGGAACCAAGTCTTCGATGCGCTGAAAAAATATGATGCGCTCATCACTCTGATGAATTTCGAACCGCCCCTGAAAATTGAGGACTCGGTTGAAAAACTCGATAAAAAAGAAGATTTGGCGACACGGATGTATAAGGGCCGCCGAATTTGCACATACCCCTTTAGCGTTGCCAATGTCCCGGCCATGTCAGTGCCGTCCGGATACACGGATGAAGATGTCCCGATGTCGTTCCAAATCGCCGCCAAGCCGTTTGATGAGGCCATGATGTATCGGATCGGCCATGCCTTCGAACAGGCAACCGAATGGCATACACGTCATCCCGATTTGGAAAAAACGCTCGGACCTGCCCTGAAATCGGCCGCCGAATAAGTTTGGAGAATGACAATGGATCTGACAAAAGACGACGTCCGAAACCTCGCCAAAGCGATTAACCTTGATATTCCGGAAGGCGATTTAAACACGGTTGCGCTACGCCTTTCGAGCCTGATTGAGATGATGGATCAGCTCGAAAAAGATCTCGGCGACGAACTTGATAACGTAGACCCGATTCCGCCGGTCTACCCACGTGAAGAATTCTAAACAGGAGAAATAATAATGACCGCCATGCGCATCGCCCACATCGCCGTTCGTGTCGATGACATCAAAGAAGCCCGTGATTTTTACGAAGGCATCTTAGGTTTTACCGAAGTCCGTACCGACCTTAAAAACCGGGACCACACCTCTTGCCATCTTACCGACGGGCATATCGACTTATCGCTCCTGCAATACGAAAAGGGTTCAAAGTCAAAAGAGGCTTTGGCTGCGGGCGAAAAACCCTGCATTCACCATATGGGTTTTGAAGTCGACGACCTGGAAAAAGGGATTGAAGAGCTGAAAGAACGCGGCTACGAAATTATTACCGATCCGGGCGTTGTACCGGTAAAATTCTTTGCCCCAGGCGGCACCGTTGCAGAAATCGCCCCGACCGGACGGTTCCTTAAAGACGCCAAAGAAAAAGGTTAATTCAGGTTCAGATCAATTTGGGAGTTTTGGCCATGGAAAGCATCAAAGCCAACAACATGAAAATTCGTCATATCGCCTTGCGGGTCGACGACATCGACGCAGCGACGGAGTTTTATCAAAACTTTTTCGATTTTGCCTTCATGACCGAATACCCCGTGCGCGATATGTTTGCCCGCCACGT
>CALINB010000163.1 GCA_938045325.1 uncultured Rhodospirillales bacterium
CGTGAGATGCCAAGCTGGCGGGCCAAGCCGAACGGTGAGATACCGTAAATGATACCGAAGTTGATGGCCTTTGCCTGACGGCGGATCATGGGATCCATGCCCTCGACGGGGACATCGAAGACTTGCGAAGCTGTCAGCGCGTGAATATCGAGGCCGTCATGGAACGCTTGTTTCAGAACATCAATTCCGGCGACATGGGCTAAAAGGCGCAACTCGATTTGAGAATAATCCGCCGAAAGCAACACATTGCCTTTTTCAGCAACAAACGCGGTGCGAATTTTGCGCCCCTCTTCGGTGCGGATGGGAATGTTCTGCAGGTTCGGATTGTTTGAGCTTAGCCGGCCGGTCGATGCGACTGCGATCGAATAGGACGTGTGCACGCGACCGGTCTCCGGATTGATTTGCCCGATCAATGAATCGGTATAGGTGCTTTTGAGTTTGGATAGCTGACGCCAATCGAGGACCTTGGCCGGCAACTCATGGCCTTGCACAACCAGTTCATCGAGAACGTCGGCCCCGGTGCCGTATGCGCCAGTTTTCGTTTTTTTGCCGCCTTCGAGGCCGAGGTCATCGAACAGCACTTCACCCAATTGCTTGGGCGAACCGATGTTAAACTCGCGGCCCGCCAGTTTGTGAATTTCCTCGCCCAGTCCGGCGATCCGTTTTTCAAAATCAGCACTCAGGGACTTTAATAATTTTGCATCGACCTTGATGCCCTCAAGTTCCATCGCGGTCAGCACCGGGATCAAGGGCCTATCAAGGGTCTCGTAAACTTTGACGACCCGTGCCGGCACCAACTGCGGTTTTAATAACCGGTACAGCCGTCCGGTGATGTCGGCGTCTTCGGCGGCGTATTCGCAGGCCTGATCAAGCGGCACCTGATCGAAAGTGATTTGTTTTTTACCGGTCCCGGCGACCTCGGTGAATTTGATCATTTGATGGCCGAAATGCAGGCTCGCCAGCTCATCGAGGCCGTGTGCATGCAGCCCGCCTTCGAGAACGTAAGAAAGCACCATCGTGTCATCGATAGGATCGATGTCAATGCCGTAACGAGCCAAAACTTCCATATCATATTTAATGTTTTGGCCGACCTTGAGAACGCCGGCATCCTCAAACAGCGGTTTGAGCAAGGCCACGGCTTTCTTCAAAGAAATTTGTTCAGGCCCTTGGCCGTTCTTTTTGCCTTGACCGTTCGATGCATCATCGCCGAGATCAAGCGCGCCTTGCGTTTGCGGTGCCGTATGAGCCAGCGGGATGTAACAGGCCCGGCCCGGTTCGACGGATAACGATACACCGACGAGTTCGGCTTGCGTGGCGTCCAGAGACGTTGTTTCCGTATCAACCGCGACGACGCCGGCCTCACAGGCCTGTTCAATCCAAGGCTGCAAATCCACTTCTTTTTGCACCAGCGAATATTCTTTTGTCTTCGGATCGACTGTTACGGCGTTCGTCACCTTCTTCGGTTTGGACTCGGATTTTTTAGACGTTGATTTTTGCCCCGCCGGTTTTGCAGCCGGCGGTTTCGCCTTTGCGGATTCAGAAGCCGGGCCGAAACGGCTTTCGACCGACGTGATGATCGACTTGAACCCCTGTTCCTGCAAAAACGGCACCAGCACATCCGGGTCCGGCTGTTTTTTGGCGAAATCTTTTAAATCAATTTCAACCGGCACATCGTCCTTCAGGCGGACCAACTCGCGCGAAACGCGGGCCGCATCGGCTTGCTCAATTAACGACTGACGCCGTTTCGGTTGCTTAACTTCTTCGGCGCGGTCCAACACGGAATCAAGGTCACCGAATTCATTAATTAGCAATGCGGCGGTCTTCACGCCGATCCCGGCAATGCCGGGTACGTTGTCGGTCGAATCACCAGCCAAGGATTGAACATCGACAACCTTCTCCGGCGGTACGCCGAAATAGTCCACCACTTCATCCGGGCCGATGGTGCGATTTTTCATGGCATCGAACATGGACACGTTATCGTCGACCAACTGCATCAGATCTTTATCGGATGACACGATAATCACGTTCATGCCTTTTTTGCGCGCCAATCGTGTATAGGTCGCAATCAGATCATCGGCCTCGTAACCAACGATACCGACTTCGGAAATATTGAGGGCCCGGGCGGCTTCGTGCACGATGGAAAATTGCGGGATGAGATCTTCGGGCGGCTCGTCCCGGTTCGCTTTGTATTCTGGATAAATGTCGTTGCGAAACGTCTTGCGGCCTTTATCGAAAACGACGGCGACGTATTCGGCGTCCGAATCGTCGATCAGTTTCATGATCATGCGGGTAAAGCCGTACACCGCATTGACCGGTGTTCCGTCGGGGCGGCTCATGGGCGGCAAGCCGTAATAGGCGCGAAACAGAAATCCCGACCCGTCAATTAGAAAGAGATCGTCTGGTTTCTTGGCAGGTTTGGTTTTATTTGCGCTCAGCGCCTTTTCCTCAATAGGCTGGACTTAATGACCCGATGCCTCTTTTGCGCCATCGGCTAAAATGAATTTATGGCTGCAATAGGGGCAGTCAACTTCGCCGGTTTCCTCAAGATTGAGAAACACCCGAGGATGGCCCAAGGGGCCGCCGCCGCCGTCACAGGAAACTGTGACCGTTTCAACGTAGCTGGTTTCCGTCGCTTCCTCGGCTGCCATAACGCCCCCAAAATCATTGCTGTATAATTCCCGGGATGATACCGATTGCCAGCATACAATCAACATTCAATACAATGTCAAATTCTCATCCCAACGCCGATCCCGCCAAGACAACACCCGAATTCGCCATCGAAATTGAGGGGTTATCGAAAACCTATGGTGGCAATGGCAGGGCCCGAGCCAAAGAAGCCTTGAAGGATGTATCGCTAACGATACCCCGGGGGTCGTTTCTCGCCCTCCTCGGCCCGAACGGGGCGGGCAAGTCTACCTTGATTAATATCCTTGCCGGCCTGGTGGTTAAATCGGCAGGCCAAGCCCGAATCTGGGGCTTCGATATTGAGATGGACATGCGCGCCGCGCGCCGGGCCATCGGCGTGGTGCCGCAAGAGCTCAATCTCGATCCGTTCTTTACGCCGCGCGAAGTGCTCGAATTACAATCAGGCTTATATGGTATTTCGAAATCGCAAAACCGAGTCGATCAAATTTTAGACTCCGTCGGCCTCAGCGATCAGGCGGATCTTTATTCCCGGCGGCTTTCGGGCGGCATGCGCCGCCGGTTGCTGGTTGCGAAGGCCATGGTCCACAGCCCGCCGGTGCTAGTGCTCGATGAGCCCACCGCCGGAGTCGATATCGAGTTGCGCCATCAATTATGGCAATCCTTACGCGATATGAATGAAGCCGGCATGACAATTCTGCTGACGACACACTATCTCGAAGAAGCGGAATCGCTGTGCGATCAAATCGCCATCATCAATCACGGCCAGCTAATTGCCCGTGATTCGACCCGCAATTTATTGAACCGGCTCGATTCGAAACAAATGCTGGTCACCATCGCCCAAAACTTAGAAACCTTGCCGGCGGCCTTGCAGCTCTATCAGCCGAAGCTTGCCGGTGAACGGCAAATCGTTTTTCAATATCCACCGAGCCGGATTCATAGCGGTGAGATACTCAATGCGATCAATGCCGCGAATTTACAAGTGATCGACGTATCGACCCGTGAAACAGAACTTGAAGATATTTTCCTGCGCCTGACCCGCGAAACGAAATCTGCCGGGAAAAAAGAGGCGGCGTCATGACCGGCGGCAAACGACTTGCCGGCAT
>CALINB010000164.1 GCA_938045325.1 uncultured Rhodospirillales bacterium
CCCAAGAACGAGCAGCAAAGGCATACGGTTTGTTCGTCAAAGCGCCGACAGGACAAAGATCAATGATGTTGCCTGAGAGTTCCGAAGTAAGTGCTTTCTCGACATAGGTGCCGACTTCCATATGCTCACCCCGCCCCGTCGCACCCAATTCCGGCACGCCGGCAATTTCGGTCGCAAAACGGATGCAACGCGTGCAGTGAATGCAGCGGGTCATAATCGTTTTAACGAGCGGACCAATGTTTTTATCTTTCACCGCCCGCTTCTTTTCCTGATAGCGGCTAATGCCGAGGCCATACCCGAGGGCCTGGTCTTGAAGGTCGCATTCACCACCCTGATCGCAAATCGGGCAATCGAGCGGATGGTTGATCAGCAGGAACTCCATCACGCCCCGGCGCATTTTTTCGACCTCGGGCGTATTGGTGTAAATCACCATGCCCTCACCGACAGGCATCGCACACGACGCGACAGGCTTCGGCGATTTTTCCATAGCAACAAGACACATCCGGCAATTGCCGGCAATCGAGAGACGTTCGTGATAACAAAAACGCGGAATTTCAGCACCGGCTTGCTCGCAAGCCTGCAGGATCGTAATCCCTGCTTCGACTTCGATTTCTTTACCGTCAATGGTGACTTTCGGCATGTCTATCCTATTCCTTATGCCGCCGCGTTTACATTCGATGCGCCGTTATCGGCAATCCGTTTTTCCATTTCAGGCCGAAAATGCCTGATCAACCCTTGAACCGGCCATGCCGCCGCATCGCCTAATGCACAAATCGTGTGACCTTCGATTTGGAATGTGACCTCTTCGAGCAAATCAATTTCTTCAATGGTCGCCGTGCCTTTGACCATGCGGTCCATCATACGCGCAAGCCATCCCGTGCCTTCACGGCACGGCGTGCATTGGCCGCAACTTTCGTGCGTATAAAAATGCGACAATCGCGCAATAGCTTGAATAATATCGACGGATTGATCCATCACCATGACGGCGGCCGTACCGAGACCGGACTTCACTTCACGCAAGGAATCGAAATCCATCAAAACGGTATCGCAAATCGATTTTGGTAAAACCGGCACCGACGCGCCGCCCGGAATGATCGCTAATAAGTTATCCCAGCCGCCACGCACGCCGCCGCAGTGCTTTTCGATCAATTCCTTCAGCGGTATGCCCATTTCCTCTTCAACCGTGCACGGGTTGTTGACGTGGCCCGATATGTTAAAGAGTTTGGTGCCGGTGTTGTTCGGTCGGCCCAAGTTGGCAAACCAAGAAGCGCCCCGGCGCATGATTTCCGGCGCAACCGCAATCGACTCGACGTTATTGACCGTGCTCGGGCAACCATAAAGGCCGACATTGGCCGGGAACGGCGGCTTCAAGCGTGGCTGGCCTTTTTTGCCTTCAAGACTTTCAATCAATGCTGTTTCTTCGCCGCAAATATAAGCGCCGGAGCCACGATGAACGAAGAAGTCAAAGTCCCAACCCGATCCGCAGGCATTTTTACCAATCAAACCGGCTTCATACGCTTCATCCACGGCGCGCTGCAATGCTTCCGTCTCGCGGTAAAACTCGCCACGGACGTAACAATAAGCGGCATTAGCGCCCATCGCGAAACTTGCAACCAATGCGCCTTCGATCAGCTTATGCGGATCATGGCGCATAATTTCACGGTCTTTACAGGTGCCCGGCTCACCCTCATCGGCATTAATCACCAAATAATGCGGACGACCGTCAGACTCTTTTGGCATAAACGACCATTTTAATCCGGTGCTGAATCCGGCACCGCCACGCCCACGCAAGCCGGAGTCCTTAATCTCTTCGATAATCGCTTCGCGGCCTTTTGAGAGTATTTCCTTCGTGCCGTCCCAATCACCGCGGGCGCGGGCGCCGGCCAGGAACGGATCGTTTAACCCGTATATATTTGTGAAGATGCGGTCTTTGTCTTTCAACATTGCCTGTTACCTATTCTTTACCCTTCACGGTTTCGAGTTCAGTGAGCGACGTTAATCCACCGACGGGCTCGCAGCTTTTCCGTCCAATCTGCGAACCGGGTTTCGGTGTACCGCCCGCCTTTAATACACTTAAAATCGATTCCGTGCTGTCGGCATCCAAGTCTTCGTAATAATCATCGTCGATTTGCATCATCGGCGCGTTGACGCACGCGCCTAAGCATTCCATCTCATTAACCGTAAACTTGCCGTCTTCAGTTGTTTCGCCCGCACCAATGCCCAGAACTTTCTTGCAGGTTTTCATCACCTCATCAGAACCGCGCAGCCAACACGGTAAATTTGTGCAGACTTGGACATGGTGCTTACCGATCGGATGCAGGTTATACATTGTGTAAAATGTCGCGACTTCGTAAACACGTATCACCGGCATATCGAGCATCTCGGCAATAACATCCATCGCGGGCTGTGAAACCCAACCGTCGTTTTGACGCTGCGCCAAATCGAGCAACGGCATCACCGCGCTGGCCTGACGGCCTTCAGGATACTTGGCAATAATTGCTTTAGCCTTCTCGAGGTTTTCCTGCGAGAACGCAAAACTGGTGGGTTGCGAAACGGATTGATCCGTCATCGGTCAATCTCCCCAAACACAATATCAAGCGACCCTAGGTTAGCGACAACGTCAGCAAGCATATGGCCTTTCGACATGTGCTCAAGTGCTTGCAAGTGCGGGAACCCTGGTGCGCGAATTTTGCAACGGTATGGACGGTTTGTGCCATCAGACATGAGATAAACGGCAAACTCTCCCTTTGGCGCTTCAACCGCGCCATAGGTTTCACCCGCCGGCACGTGGTAGCCTTCGGTATAAAGTTTAAAGTGATTAATTAACGCCTCCATGGAATGTTTCATGGATTCACGTGGTGGCGGCGAGATTTTGTGACTTTGCGTTTTCACCGGACCCGGCGGCATCGTATCAAGACACTGCTTCATTATCTTGACGGCTTCGCGCAATTCGGCAACTCGGACCAAGTAGCGGTCATAGCAATCACCGTTTTTACCAATCGGTACGTCAAAATCCATGTCGGCATAACTGTCGTAGGGTTGCGCCTTTCGCAGGTCCCAAGGAACGCCGGATGCGCGCAGACATGGCCCGGTCAGCCCCCAATCAAGGGCGTCATCGGCCGAAATTATGCCGATATCGACGCAGCGTTGTTTGAAAATCCGGTTTTCCGTTAATAACGTTTCGACATCATCAATAAATGACGGCGCTTGCTCGATCCATTCATAGATATCATCGGCAAGGTCCGCCGGCATGTCGCGCGCCACACCACCGGGCCGGAAATACCCCATATGCAAACGCGCGCCACTGACCCGCTCGCAGAAATTCATCAGAATTTCTCGTTGTTCGAGTCCATACAACATCGGCGTCATTGCCCCGACATCCATCGCGAACGCAACGACATTGAAAATATGATTAAGTGAGCGGCCGATTTCGGCAAACAACACGCGGATGTGTTGTCCGCGTGGCGGCACTTCGATACCGAGAAGATTTTCCGTTGCAATAGCAAAAGCGTGCTCTTGATTTTGCGGCGCGACGTAATCGAGGCGGTCGAAATACGGTACGGCTTGGAGGTAAGATTTGTATTCGATAAGCTTTTCGGTACCTCGATGCAGCAACCCGATATGGGGGTCGGCCCGCTCGATAATTTCACCATCCATCTCTAGCACAAGACGGAGCACGCCGTGCGCCGCCGGGTGCTGCGGCCCGAAATTCAGTGTGTAGTTTTTGATCTGGGTTTCAGCCATTAGCTGTCCCCCTCGGCCTGTTCTTGCGGCTCGGCTTTTTCATCACCTGGCAGCCGCACATCAACCCCTTCCCAGGGGCTTAGGAAATCAAAATTACGGAATTCCTGCGTTAATTTCACAGGCTCGTACACAACACGCTTTTGTTCATCGTCGTATCGTATTTCGACATAGCCTGTGAGTGGAAAATCTTTGCGAAGAGGATGCCCCTCAAACCCATAATCGGTCATGATGCGGCGCAAATCCGGATGGTCGGAAAACGGGATGCCGAATAAATCCCACGTTTCGCGTTCATACCAATTCGCCGCACTGAAAACCCCCGTCACAGACGGCACAGGCGTTGCTGCATCCGTTTCAATTTTGACGCGAATACGTTGATTTTGTGTCAGGCTTAATAGGTTATAAACGACATCGAACCGGTTTTGCCGTTCCGGAAAATCGACACCGCAGACATCGACCAGTTGCTTAAACTGACAATTCGGCTCATCGCGCAAATAAGTTAGTACGCCAACGATTGATTCCCGCCGGACATATAGAATAAGCGCATTATTCTTGATTTCATGGCGCTCAACATCTTGCGGCAGTGCAGCTGCAATGTAGTCACCAAGTTCACGTAGTGGGGCCAAATCCATACTGCTATTTCTATTCTTGCTTCGGGACGAGCCCCTCAGTTAACGCCAAAATTATCGTCTCAACGTACCAGTGCGTTGAATCTTTTTCTGTAATTGCAATACGCCATACAGCAAGGCTTCCGCTGTTGGCGGACAGCCCGGCACATAAATATCGACCGGCACGACCCGGTCACAACCGCGCACAACCGAATAAGAATAATGATAATAGCCACCGCCGTTCGCACATGATCCCATGGATATCACGTAACGCGGCTCTGCCATCTGATCATAAACCTTGCGAAATGCCGGCGCCATTTTATTGGTCAACGTACCGGCAACGATAATCACATCCGATTGACGCGGGCTCGGACGGAAAACGACGCCGAAACGGTCGAGATCATAACGGCTCGCCGCCGTGTGCATCATTTCAACGGCACAGCACGCCAAACCAAATGTCATCGGCCATAATGAGCCGGTCCGTGCCCATGTCACGAGCTTATCGACACTGGAAACGATAAAGCCTTTATCTTGCAGTTCACCGGTGACGCGTTTTAACACGGCGTCTTGGTCGGCTCCGGGCGCTAACGGTTGTTCAGCGTTCATTTAAGCCTCTACTCCCATTCCAAGGCACCCTTCCGCCATTCATAAATAAAGCCGATGGTGAGTATGGCCAAAAAGACCATCATCGACCAAAACCCGAAGACGCCTATTTTTCCGAGACTAACGGCCCAGGGAAACAAAAACGCGACTTCGAGATCGAAAATAATAAAGAGAATGGCAACGAGATAAAAACGAACGTCAAATCGGTTGCGGGAGTCTTCAAAAGCCTCAAAACCGCATTCATAC
>CALINB010000165.1 GCA_938045325.1 uncultured Rhodospirillales bacterium
TTGAAGCGGTCCGCGATCACACCCACAAAGCCATCTTCCTGGAAACCGAAACCGATAAAATCAGCACGAAATTAAAACGGGCGATATTTGCATCCGATCTCGACAAAGGTGAAAAACTCCATCTCCGGTACTTCGTCGACCGCGTGGATGAACTCGCCAACGTCGCTGAAGACGCTGCCGATTCCATCGCCATCTTCGCGATTAAACGCGGCGTTTAAAGAAAAGCCCTGCGCACATGGAAATCGCCATCCTCATATTCCTATCAAGCGGCCTGTTCTTGGGCTGGTCTCTCGGCGCCAATGACGCGGCCAACGTGTTCGGCACCGCGGTCGGCACGCGCATGGTGAAGTTCACGACGGCGGCCCTTGTCTGCAGCATCTTCGTCATTCTCGGCGCCGTCATCAGCGGCTCGGGTGCCGCCCATACGCTTGGTAAACTCGGTTCGGTCAACGCCATTGCCGGCTCCTTCATGGCCGCCTTCGCCGCCGCCCTGACAGTCTATTGGATGACCAAATTGGGCCTGCCGGTCTCGACCAGCCAATCCATTGTCGGTGCGATTATCGGCTGGAACTTTTTCAGCGGTTCGATCACCGATCCGGTTGCCTTAATCAAAATTATCAGCACCTGGGTAGCGTGCCCGCTGCTGGCCGGCTTTATCGGCGCGGGACTCTACAAACTCACCGGTATATTTTTGCGCTGGGCGAAATTTCATTTGTTCCGCCTCGATGCCTATACCCGCGCGGCCTTAATTTTTGCCGGCGCGTTCGGCTCTTACAGTCTCGGGGCGAACAACATCGCCAACGTGATGGGCGTCTTTATCCCCTCTTCGCCGTTCACCGATTTTAACGTCGCCGGGTTTTTCAATTTCAGCGGTATTCAACAGCTCTTTTTGCTCGGCGCCATCGCCATCGGCGTCGGCGTCTTTACCTATTCCAAGAAAGTCATGATGACCGTCGGCGACGGCCTCATGCCATTATCGCCGGTGGCCGCCTGGGTCGCGGTTATTGCCCATTCCATCGTTTTGTTTCTCTTTGCATCCGAAGGCCTGGAACACCTCTTGGCGAGTTCCGGTTTACCGACCATTCCGCTGGTGCCCGTTTCCAGCTCGCAAGCCGTTGTCGGTGCGGTGATCGGGATCGGTCTGCTCAAGGGCAGCCACAACATCCAATGGCGCGTGCTCGGCAATATCAGCCTCGGCTGGGTCACGACGCCGGTGATTTCAGCAACCGTGTGTTTCGTCGCTTTGTTCTTCCTGCAAAACGTCTTTAACCAGCAGGTTTTCAAAGAAGTTCGGTATGAAATTTCGCCGGACGTCGCCGATAAAATGACGTCTCTGGGCATGCCGAAGGCCGTCTTTAGGGACATGGCGGAAAAAGAATACGATTCGGCGGTCGAATTCCGTGATGCGCTGCGTGAGAAAATACAACTGCCGACAACGCAGGAAACCAAGATTATTTATTACGCCGAAATTTCCGAGATGTTCGTCTATCCCGGCAAAATCGACAACAAGTCGCTCGGCTGGCTCGGCAAGGAACGGGCAGCGGCCCTGCAGCGTTTATCACGGAAAACATTTAAATATAAATGGCAAATTGCCGAAGCCTTGGCAAAGGAAAGCGATGCCTGGAAGCCAAAACCGAACACAAAAGTGAACAAGGTTTACAATAAAAACCTCAAGAAAAAACTGTCGTTCGTTTACCGTAAATTCGCGATTAAATAACGGGTATTACGACCAGGTCTTGTAAGGGGATTTGGTGAGACTTGAATTGTAGTACCGGGAATCGCCGGTTACTTCCTCGCCGATCCAATCGGGGATGTCGATGGTTTGCTCTTCCGATTCAAGTTCAACCTCGGCCATAATCAATCCGTCGTTCTCACCGCTGAACTCATCGACTTCCCAGACGACACTCCCTTGCGGAATTTTATACCGCTTTTTTCTGATCAATGGCTGTCGGCACAATGTGTCGAGCAGCTCCTGGGCGTCTTCGACGGGAATTTCGTATTCGTATTCCGGCCGGGTGATGCCGGTGGGCTTCCCTTTGATTGTGATAAAGCCTTTATCTTCAACCGTACGGATTCGAACGACATTCCCTTTGTCCGTGGTTAAATAGCCTTGGCAATAACTCACCCCAACGGCCAGGGACCGCCAAGCATCACTGAGAACCAGGAATTTTCGTTCTATTTCTTGAGGCATGCCGAATATTTTCCATAACCTATTGAAATAATGGTGGGCCCGGCAGGACTCGAACCTGCAACCAGACCGTTATGAGCGGCCGGCTCTAACCAGTTGAGCTACGGGCCCTAAACCCGATGTCTATATTCAAACCATAAAAAGACCGGACGGCCTAGCGGCACATCCGGTCTTTGAAACTTTTTCCCCGTTTCGAAAAGCTTAGTAATCGAGAAAGCTTCTCAGTTTGCGCGATCGGCTCGGGTGCTTCAATTTGCGGAGCGCCTTGGCTTCGATCTGACGTATTCGTTCGCGGGTGACGGAGAACTGCTGACCAACTTCTTCCAAGGTATGGTCCGTGTTCATACCGATGCCGAAACGCATTCTGAGCACGCGCTCTTCGCGCGGGGTCAGGGACGCCAACACCCGAGTCGTGGTCTCGCGCAGGTTGCCCTGAATGGCGGCATCCAACGGCTGCACCGCGTTTTTATCTTCGATGAAATCGCCGAGATGGCTGTCTTCCTCATCACCGATCGGGGTTTCGAGGGAAATCGGTTCCTTGGCGATTTTGAGAACTTTACGCACTTTCTCCAGCGGCATGGTGAGCTTCGCCGACAATTCCTCCGGCGTCGGCTCGCGGCCGATCTCATGCAGCATCTGGCGACTGGTCCGTACGAGCTTATTAATAGTCTCGATCATATGCACCGGAATCCGGATGGTGCGCGCCTGATCGGCGATCGAGCGGGTGATCGCCTGGCGAATCCACCACGTGGCGTAGGTCGAGAACTTGTAGCCGCGGCGGTATTCGAACTTATCGACCGCCTTCATCAGACCGATGTTGCCTTCCTGGATCAGATCCAGGAACTGCAGGCCGCGGTTGGTGTATTTCTTGGCAATCGAAATCACGAGACGCAGGTTGGCCTCGATCATTTCTTTTTTCGCCTTCGACGCTTCGCGTTCGCCCTTTTGCACCGTGTTGACGATCCGCCGGAACGCGACAATCTGCAGGCCGGTTTCCTGGGCTACTTCGGCGATCCGTTCACGAATTTCCTGAATTTCATCGACATGTTTGGTGGCAAATTTTTCCCAAGCCTTATTCTGCGTCTTAACCCGGCTCAGCCAACCCGAATCGAGCTCGTCATCGCGATACTGTTCCAGGAAATCCTCGCGTTTTACCCGGCAACTCACAGCCAAACGCAGCAATTTACCTTCGAGGGTGATCAAGCGCCGGTTCAGACCATACAAGTGATCGACCAGTTCTTCGATCCGGTTGTTGTTCAGGTGCACGCTTTCCATCAGGGTGATCAGCTCACGGCGGAGCTTCTCATAGCGTTTTTCCTGTGCCGGCTTCAGGGTTTCCCCCTTCTCCATCAGCTCAAGGCGCTGAACCTGCAAACGATGATGCTTTTTATAAGTTTTGGTGATCTTTTCGAAGTTCTCGAGGACCTGCGGCAACAAGGTCGCTTCTAACGCGGCCAGGGACAACGTGTTGTCATCCGCATCATCATCGTCGTCGTCGCTTGAGGAATCGCCACCATCTTCATTACTGTTATCGGCCTTGGCTTCACCATTGCCGCTATCCGGTTTGGCGGGTGCCGCCGCTTGGCCATTGCCGTTGTCGGCAGTTTGCACCGCTGCGGCACCGTTCGAGCCGTTCGCACCATTGGCGCCATTGGCCCCATTCGCGCCATTGGCCCCATTCGCGCCATTGGCACCGTTGGCATTGTTATTCGCGCCATTCGGACCGCCGCCATAGGTTGCATCGAGATCGATGATATCGCGCAGCAGCAGCACTTCCTCTTTCAAGGCTTTATGCCACTCGGCAATCGCCTTCATGGTCAGCGGGCTTTCGCAGATGCCGCCGATCATCATTTCGCGGCCGGCTTCGATACGCTTAGCGATCGCAATTTCGCCTTCCCGCGACAGCAATTCGACGCTGCCCATTTCGCGCAAATACATGCGAACCGGATCGTCGGTCCGCCCGACGTCGGATTCATCGACGTTACCGCTCGCTTTTGGTTTTTCTTCTTCGCTGACTTCTTGGGTTTTGTTGTCGTCGTCGGAATCGTTGTCTTCATCGCTGTCGACGACATTGATGCCCATTTCCGACAACATCGACATGGTATCTTCGATTTGCTCGGATGAAACCTGATCGGGCGGCAGGTTTTTGTTCAATTCATCGTACGTGACGTAGCCGCGCTCTTTCGCGCCAGCGATCATCTTTTTGACGTTCGCGCCGAGACTATCGAGCAGCGGGCTATCGCCGGCTTCCTCATCTTTTCCCGATTTGGTTTGTTTCTTTGACGCTGTTTTGCCGTTGGCCTTAGCTGAGGTTTTGGTTGCGGCTTTATCCGCGGCTTTTGCTGTTTTCTTATCCGTGGCTTTGGACGCAGCAGCCGTAGCCGTTTTTTTGGCGGCCTTTTTAGCCGGCGCTTTTTTCGCGGCTGCTTTCTTAGCCGTTTTCTTCGCAGGTGTTTTTTTCGCAGGGGGTTTTTTCGCCGCAGCTTTCTTGGCAGTCGTCTTCGCAGCCGCTTTTTTCGCCGCCGGTTTGGTTTTGGTTTTCGCAGCCGATTTCGTTGCCGCTTTCGCGGTCTTTTTGGCTTTCGGTTTGCCCGCTGCTTTTTTTGCCGTTTTTGTTGCCATTTGTTTCCTCTCCCCCAGTACCGCTCTTAAATCACACCGCCTCAACTTTCTGTGTGCTTTATAATGTTCAATCCCTGGGCATCTAAATATTCAAACAATCTTGAGACTCGAAAACCCACCCGGTGATCAGAAAACTTCCGAACCATCATCCGGTCCTGTCTGATATTTTTTATAAATCCCGAGTCTGGTGCTGTTGTGCCTTCAAAGCCCGAAAGCGCTCCATCGCCTCTGCCGTCATCTCTCCCGCAAGGCCGGCCTTCGCTTCCCGAATTTCAGCCTGTAAATCCCTCTGATGATATAAATTATAAGTCTCTTCCCATCCTTGCCGGGCCGTCTCGTCATCCGTCTCCGGACGGGCAAAAAACGCGTGATCGTATACCTTTGGGCCCAAAAGTGAACCTAAAATCCCCGTAAATCCACTTTCTCTCAATTGGTGTTCAAGACCCGCCGAGTCAAGGCTTGGCTGGTGGGCCAGGGTCTTTAATGCTTCCTGGCGGAGTTTGTCAAGTTCAGGGGCGGAAAATCCCGTTTTCCCAAGCCTTTCACCGATTTGATCGTAAAGGCCGGGATGGGTCAGCAAAACCACCAGTAAAATAGCCTCCCGGTGGCTGAGGACGTCTTGAATCGCATCCGCCGAGCGGGCCCCCGACCATTGACTGGACGGGCCATATCCAGGCTCAAACCCCGGCGTGCCGGGACGGGCCCAGATCCGGTCCTTGAACGCCCTTAAAAAGTGGCCGCGTACCATGGAATCGCCGATTTGACGGCCATAATCCTCGAGTTGCTTCTGAAACAGCGATTTTTCTTCCGGCGTTTTTGCCTGTTTCCCCTTGGTCACCATCCACCACAGCATATCCGATAAGGGCTCCGCCGCCGTGATATGACGTTTGAAAGCATCGGGTCCTTCGACCTTGATTAGGCTGTCGGGATCCTCACCCGCCGGCAGCGCAGCGAAGCGCAAGCCTAAGCCGGGTTTGAGCAACGGCAGGGCCCGTTCGGCGGCGCGCGCGGCGGCGCGAGCACCGGCGTTATCGCCGTCGAAGCACAACACCGGTTCGCGCGCGATGCGCCAGAGAATTTGCAGCTGATCCTCCGTCAACGCCGTGCCCAAGGGTGCAACGGCGGCGGTGATCCCGGCCTGGCTCAAGGCGATCACATCCATATAGCCTTCCGTGACGATCAGGGTTTCGCTTTTCCGCGCCGCGGGCGCCGCGTGCGAGAGGCCGTACAGCACCCGGCTTTTATGAAACAGCGGCGTATCCGGCGAGTTCAGATATTTCGGCTCGCCGTCGCCGAGAATCCGTCCGCCAAACGCAATCACCCGGCCGCGGGCATCGAGAATCGGAAACACGATCCGCCGGCGGAATCGGTCGTACGGGGCCCGGGTTTGATCGTCGGGCTGAATGATCAGCCCCGCCGCGATCAGCAAGTTTTCGTCAATTCCCTCGCGGGCGAGCGCGCCTTTCAGGGCGCCACGCGAATCAAGCGCAAAGCCGATTCGGAACTTTTTGATGGTCGCGTCATCAAGCCCGCGTTCGCGTAAATAATCGAGCGCGGCGCGGCCTTCGGGTAAACGCAAATTGCGTTCGAAATACGCCGCCGCTTTTTCCGTTACATCCAAAAGCGTTTGTTGCTGTTGCGAGCGCTCGCGTTGTTCCGGCGTATCGGCCGGCACTTCCATGCCCGCTTCGTGGGCCAGCCGTTCGACCGCTTCGGGAAAACTCACGTTCTCCATATTCATCACGAAATCGATGGCACTGCCGTGCGCGCCGCAGCCGAAGCAGTGATAAAAACCTTTTTCGTCGTTCACCGTAAACGACGGCGTCTTTTCTTTGTGGAACGGACACAGCCCGAGATGCTCGCGGCCCCGCTTGGTCAGCTTGACGCGACGGGACACCACATCGGCGACGCCGATGCGATGACGCAGTTCATCGAGAAATTGCGGTGGAAAGGCCATGCGTACTCCAAGACGGCTTGCCGGGGACCCACCTTTAACCGGGGTGCAAGCCGAATCAAGTGATCTTACCGGCCCGGGGGTAGTGCTTAAATCCTTAAGATTATTGAGTTTTCCACGGGACTCACAAACCGTCCACACCGCCCAGGAGAACCGGCGGCCCATCGCGCCAAATTTGAGGAAACGATTCGCCTGTTTAGCCGAGTTGGTCTTTCACCGCGGCGCTGGCTTTACCGAAATCCATGCGCCCCGCGTATTGCTCTTTCAGCGCGGCCATGACCTTGCCCATTTCCTTGAGGCTGGTGGCGCCGACGCTTTTGATCGCTTCTTTGATCGCCTCGAGCGTTTCGTCTTCGCTTAAGGGTTCAGGCAGAAACTCGTTGATGACATCGATTTCGGCTTGTTCCTGCTCGGCAAGTTCCGTGCGCCCGCCTTGCTGATACAGTTTAATGCTCTCGTTGCGTTGCTTGATCATCGACTGAAGCATCGACAAAATTTCGTCTTCACTGATCTCGTCGGTCTTGCCTTTGCCGCGCGCGGCAATGTCGCGGTCCTTCAGCGCGGCCACAATCAAACGGACCGTGTTGGTTTTCAGTGTATCGCGATTAATCATCGCTTCTTTAAGAGCATCGTTTAGACGCGCACGAAGCATAGCTGGGGTCTCAAGCTGTTCGGGAAAGCGGGTAAGTTAACCAAAATCGTTTCGAAACGCAACCGGAGGATTTAATTTAGCGTATTGTTTTTAAACGATTTTTTAGAAATTATCGGCTTGACGCCGCACACCGCTTTCCCGTAAAGAGGGTCAAACCGGCGGCACACAAGACCAAATGAATTTTCACTAACTCTTTCGTTTTATTCGCGCCCACCTTCGCGCAGACCGTCCTTGCGAACCTGAAGACGGGCACCCGAACCTAAGAATCGGGCGAATCGAACGAGTAAAGGACCAAAGGCACCCATCATTCATGTCTGGCCCGGCACCCGCTAAAACACCGCACCCGGATACGACCCCGCCTCCCGGATGCGATGCGGCATTGGTGCTGGACGACGGCTCCGTTTATTGGGGACGGGGCTTCGGGGCGGCCTGCGAATCGGTCGGCGAAGTCTGCTTCAACACCTCACTCACCGGCTATCAAGAGATTTTGACCGACCCGAGCTACGCGGGCCAGATCATCACCTTCACGTTTCCCCATATCGGCAATGTCGGCACCAACGCCGAAGACATCGAAACCGTAACACCGGCGGTGCGCGGTTGCGTGCTGCGCGCCGATATCACGGAGCCGTCGAACTGGCGGGCCGCTCAACACCTGGATCAATGGCTGAAATCGATGAATTTGGCCGCCGTCGCGGGCATCGATACGCGCAAGCTGACCCGGCGAATTAGGGACGGTGGCGCCCCCAACGGCGCTCTCGTTTATGCCCCGAACGGCACCATCGACGTCGCGGCCTTGCAGGAAAAAGCCAAAGCCTGGCCCGGCCTCAAAGGCATGGACCTCGCCAAGGACGTGACCTGTGCGCAAACCTATGAATGGGACGGCGAGGCCGCTTGGTCGCTCGAACACGGTTATACCAAACAGGACAAACCCAAATATCACGTGGTCGCCGTCGATTTCGGTGCCAAGCGCAATATTCTCCGCTGCCTCGCCGCGGCGGGCTGCAAAGTCACGGTGGTGCCGGCGGATACGTCCTTCGATGACGTGATGCGCCACAAGCCGGACGGGGTGTTTTTCTCGAACGGACCGGGCGATCCGGCGGCGACCGGCGAATACGCGCTGCCGATGGTGAAGGCGGTGCTCGAATCGGGCACGCCGAGCTTCGGGATTTGCCTAGGCCATCAATTGATGGCGCGCGCGCTCGGCGCCACGACGACGAAAATGCATATGGGCCATCGCGGCGGCAATCATCCGGTCAAGGACCTCAAAACGGGTCAGGTTGAAATCACGAGCCAAAACCACGGCTTCGTGGTCGAACGCGATTCGCTTCCCAAAAATGTCATCGAAACCCACACGTCGTTGTTCGACGGCACCCTTGAAGGGATTGCCGCCAACGACAAGCCGGTGTTCTCGGTGCAGTACCATCCGGAAGCCTCGCCCGGCCCGCAGGACAGTCATTATCTTTTTGAACGGTTCATGGATTTGATCGGAAAGAATACTTAGTCATGCCCAAACGGACAGACATTAAATCCATCCTTATCGTCGGCGCCGGGCCCATCGTCATCGGCCAGGCCTGCGAATTCGACTATTCCGGCGCGCAAGCCTGCAAGGCACTGCGTGAAGAAGGCTACCGGGTCGTGTTGGTCAATTCGAACCCGGCCACCATCATGACCGACCCGAACATGGCGGACGCAACCTACATCGAGCCGATCACCCGCGACATGCTGGAAAAAATCATCGAGAAGGAAAAGCCCGATGCGCTGCTGCCGACCATGGGCGGGCAAACCGCGCTCAACGCCGGCATCGATTTATATGACGCGGGTATTTTGCAAAAGCACGGCGTCGAGATGATCGGCGCGGACGCCGCCGTCATTGCCAAGGCCGAAGACCGTTTGCAGTTCCGCGAAGCGATGGACGCGATCGGCCTCGAAAGCCCGCGCTCGGAACTGGTGAATTCCTGGGAAGGTGCGAAGAAAGCGCTCGAGATAATCGGCCTGCCCGCCGTGATCCGGCCGTCCTTTACCTTGGGCGGCATCGGCGGCGGCATCGCGTATAACGCCGAAGAGTTTGAAACCATCGTCAACAGCGGACTGTCGAACTCGCCGGTCACCGAAGTGCTGATCGAAGAATCGGTGTTGGGTTGGAAAGAATACGAAATGGAAGTGGTTCGCGATCACGCGGACAATTGCATCATCATCTGTTCCATCGAAAACGTCGATCCCATGGGCGTGCATACGGGCGATTCGATTACGGTAGCACCGGCGCTGACGCTGACCGACAAGGAATATCAGATCATGCGCAACGGCTCGATTGCGTGCCTGCGCGAGATCGGTGTCGATACCGGCGGCTCGAACGTGCAGTTCGCCGTCAATCCGAAAGACGGCCGCCTTGTCGTGATCGAAATGAACCCGCGGGTGTCGCGTTCGTCGGCCTTGGCGTCGAAAGCAACCGGCTTCCCCATCGCCAAGATCGCCGCCAAACTCGCGGTCGGCTATACGCTCGACGAGCTCATGAACGACATCACCGGCGTGACACCGGCCTCGTTCGAACCGACGATTGACTATGTGGTCACCAAAATCCCGCGCTTTACGTTCGAAAAGTTCCCCGGCACCGATGCCCTGCTCACGACGGCGATGAAATCCGTCGGCGAGGCGATGGCGATCGGGCGCACATTCCCCGAATCCCTGCAAAAGGGATTGCGCTCGATGGAAACCGGCCTGACCGGCTTCAACACGCCCGAGCTTGACGATGAAAGTAGCGCCGAAGACATCAACGCGGTCCGTACGGCGTTGACGAAAAACCGGCCGGACCGGATTTTGCTCATCGGCCAGGCCTTCCGCCTCGGCATGTCCGTCCAAGAAGTTCATGAATTGTGCAAAGTCGATCCATGGTTCCTCGAACACATCAAGGACATCATCGATATCGAAACGGACGTGCAACAAAACGGTTTGCCGAACGATGCACCGGCATTGCTCAAGCTCAAGAAAATGGGTTTTTCCGATGCCCGCCTCGCCGAACTGTGCGAACAGACGGAACAACACATTACCGATGCCCGCCAAAACTTGGGTGTTACGCCCGTTTATAAACGCGTTGATACCTGCGCGGCTGAATTTGCATCGCAAACCTCCTACATGTATTCGGCCTACGAAGGCGATGGACTGCGCGAAGCTGAATGCGAAGCCGATCCGAGTGCTGCAAAAAAAGTCGTCATCCTGGGCGGCGGGCCGAACCGGATCGGCCAGGGCATCGAGTTTGACTACTGCTGCGTGCACGCGTCCTACGCCCTGAAAGAAGCGGGTTTTGAGACCATCATGGTCAACTGCAACCCGGAAACGGTTTCAACCGACTACGATACCTCCGACCGGCTGTACTTCGAACCGCTCACGGTCGAAGACGTGATCAGCCTCATTCGCACAGAACAAACCAACGGCACCTTGTTGGGCGTGATCGTACAGTTCGGCGGGCAAACGCCGCTGAAGTTATCACAAGCGCTGAGCAAGGCGGGCATCCCAATTCTCGGCACGTCGCCCGACGCCATCGACCTCGCCGAAGACCGCGAACGGTTTCAAGGCTTATTGCAGGATCTCGGACTGCGCCAACCCGCCAACGGTATCGCCCGCTCGATTGCGGAAGCCGAAACGGTCGCCGAGAAAATCGGGTATCCGCTCGTGATCCGTCCGTCCTACGTGCTTGGCGGCCGGGCCATGGAAATCGTGCACGATCATGCCGCGTTGATGCGCTACATGACCGACGCGGTGCAGGTCTCCGGCGATAACCCGGTACTGCTCGATTCTTATTTACAAGACGCCATCGAGATCGATGCCGATGGCATTTGCGACGGCGAACAAACCTACGTCGCCGGAATCATGCAACACATCGAAGAAGCGGGTATCCATTCCGGCGACTCGGCCTGTTCATTGCCACCGCATTCGCTTAATGACGACGTCATCGCCGAATTAAAAGTCCAAACCCGCAAACTGGCCGAAGGGCTGAACGTGATCGGCTTGATGAACGTCCAATACGCCATTAAGGACGATGATATTTACATCCTCGAAGTGAATCCGCGTGCCAGCCGCACCGTGCCGTTCGTCGCCAAGGCGACCGGCATTCCGGTGGCGAAAATCGCGGCCCGGGTGATGGCCGGTGAAAAACTTAACACGTTTAACCTGCCCGACGCCGCCGAGCCGGAACACGTCTCGGTCAAGGAAGCTGTTTTCCCGTTTGCGCGTTTTCCCGGCGTCGACATCATCTTAGGACCGGAGATGAAATCGACCGGCGAGGTGATGGGGATCGATAAAGATGTGCATCGGGCCTTCGCGAAATCGCAGCTTGGCGCCAGCATGACACTGCCGAGTGCCGGGCGGGTCTTCATTTCTGTAAAAGATAAAGATAAAACCTTCGCCTCCGAATTGGCCCGGCGCCTGATCGGCCTCGGTTTCGACTTGGTCGCCACCAAGGGAACGGCGGACTATCTCAGCAACGACGGCCATGCGGTCAAACCCATTAATAAGGTGCTGCAAGGCCGGCCCCATTGCGTGGACGCCATGATCAACGGCGAGATCCAGTTGGTGATCAATACCACCGAGGGGGCGGCGGCCATCGAGGACAGCTACTCGATCCGGCGGACGGCTCTGACCAATTCGATCCCCTATTACACCACGATTGCCGGGGCCGAGGCCTGTGTCGGCGCTATTGAGGCCCTCAAAAGCGGCGGCCTTGAAGTCGCCCCCTTACAGGCTTATTTTAAGAGCTCATAATTTTACCACCTCAGTAAGAGGGTTATCTGCCGCGCTTCCGTGAATTTCGAAGCCCCGGGCGCGGTCAGTGTTTTTTTGTTTCGATTTTTAATGTTTGCAGGAACAGTACGATGGATAAATATCCGATGACGGCGCCCGGCTTGGCCAAGCTTGAAGAGGAAATTAAACGCCTCAAGCACGAAGAGCGTCCGGCCATTATTAAAGCCATTGAAGAGGCACGGGCTCACGGCGACCTGTCCGAAAACGCCGAATACCACGCGGCGAAAGAACGCCAGAGCTTTATCGAAGGCCGTATCCTCGAGGTCGACGATTTGATTGCTCGTGCCGAAGTGATCGACCCCAGTCAGCTGAGCGGCGATACGGTGCTGTTCGGCGCGACAGTCGTCGTGGCTGATGAAGACACCGACGAAGAAACGACCTACCGCATCGTCGGCAGCCACGAAGGCGACATCGACGCAGGACTGCTGTCGGTCACCGCCCCCCTGGCGCGCGCTTTGATCGGCAAGTCCGTCGGCGACTCGGTCGAGGTCAAAACGCCAAAAGGCGAAAAGTTTTACGAAATCGTCAAAGTTGAGTTCAAGTAGCTCAATCTTCAACCGATATGGGCGGACCCGATAACTCTTTCGATGTCCGGATGGTTTCGAACGTCGTGACCTTCACGACATGATCGGCCGACGTCAATTTCATGGTCAGCGCATCGCGGTGATCTTTATCGCGGGCAACCACCTTTAACAGAAAATCACCGCCGCCGCGGATCATGTGACATTCGCGTATCTCGGGCCAATCGGCGACCAAGGTTTCGAATGCCTGAAGCTGCACTTGAGATTGGCTGTCGAGGCCGACCAGGGCGAAAAATTGTTCCTTAAACCCTAACAGGCCCGCATCGATGTTGGCATGATAGCCGTGAATGAACCCGTCTTTCTCCAAGGCCCGCACCCGGCGCAGACACGGGGGTGCGGAAATGGATGCCCGGCGGGCAAGTTCCACATTGCTTAACCGCCCATCGGATTGGAGCTCACTGAGAATGATGCGGTGGATTCGGTCAAGCTTAAGCTGTTTTCTGTTATTCTCTGGCACAAAACCTCCCCTTAAGCGCAAGGATGTTACAATGCCCATGACGCCTTGCCAAGCCGGGCAAACCGGGCGGAAGGCCTGTTATTCAGGCAATTTTTATCAACAGATCACCCCATTGACGCACAGTTCTCATGACAAAATCCACAGGTTTCGCTGATTCACCCAGGCGGGTTGCTTGCTTCGCACCCCGGTGCTTCATATGTTAGCCTGACATTGTCCGCCGAATATTTACCCATTAACAAATGAGACCCACCATGGCCGAACAACACCACACAAAAGTCCTGATTCTAGGCTCCGGGCCCGCCGGTTATACCGCCGCCGTTTACACAGCGCGCGCCAGCATGCAACCGCTGCTCGTCAAGGGCCTTCAGCCCGGCGGGCAAATGACGATCACGACCGATGTGGAAAATTACCCGGGGTTTGCCGAAGCCATTCAAGGGCCGTGGCTGATGGAACAAATGGGCGCACAAGCCGCGAACGTCGGCACGACCATGAAAGACGATACGATTGTATCGGTCGACTTCGATAAACGGCCCTTTGTGCTGACCGGCGATTCCGGCAACGTCTATACGGCCGATAGTTTGATTATTTCGACAGGGGCAACGGCGCGTTGGCTGGGCCTGCCGAGCGAACAAAAATTTCTCGGCTTCGGCGTTTCCGCTTGCGCGACGTGCGACGGTTTCTTTTTTCGCGAAAAGGACGTCCTGGTGATCGGCGGCGGGAACACGGCCGTCGAAGAAGCGATCTATCTAACCAACCATGCCAGCAAGGTTACCTTAATTCATCGCCGCAACGAATTACGCGCCGAGAAAATTATGCAGGACCGTTTGTTTAAGAACGAAAAAATCGAGGTGATTTGGGATACCGTGCTTGAAGAAGTCATCGGGACCGACGAACCGCCCAGCGTGACCGGCGCGCGGGTCAAGAATGTTAAAACCGGCGAGGTGCAGGATATTGCCGTCGACGGTGTTTTCGTCGCCATCGGTCATGAACCCAATACCACTCTTTTCAAAGGCAGACTCGATATGGATGACGAAGGCTATCTCATCACAGCACCGGACAGCACGGCGACGAACATTCCCGGTGTGTTTGCAGCCGGCGACGTCCAGGATAAGATTTACCGTCAAGCGGTGACGGCCGCCGGCACAGGTTGCATGGCCGCCTTAGAGGCCGAACAATATATTGCGATGATGGAAAGCGCGGCGGAAGCGGCGGAATAAACGTTCGGCGAAACGTTTTTTAACAGGGCCGTTTTAGGCAGCATAAACCATGATGGATTGGGACAAACTGCGGATTTTTCATGCCGTTGCCAAAGCGGGCAGCTTCACGCACGCAGGCGAAACGCTCAGCCTCAGTCAATCCGCGGTTAGCCGGCAAATCAGCGCGCTTGAAGAAGATCTCGGCGTGCCCTTGTTTCACCGGCATGCCCGCGGCCTCATCCTCACGGAGCAAGGCGAATTGCTCAACCGTACCGCTAATGATGTTGCCTCCCGGCTGAATCAAACCACGGCACAAATGAGTGACTTCGCCGACAGCCCGCAAGGCCCGCTACGCATCACGGCAACGGTTGCGTTTGGGTCTGTATGGCTGACCACCCGCATCCATCGATTTTTAAAACAATATCCGGAAATCGAAGTGTCGCTGATCCTTGCCGATACGGAACTCGATCTCGCCATGCGCGAGGCCGATCTCGCCATCCGCATGGCGCCGCCCAGCCAACCCGACCTGATCCGCCGGCGTTTGCTGAGCATGCAGTATCATGTGTATGCGGCCCCATCCTATATTGAAGAATACGGCGAGCCGAAAACCGTCCAAGATCTTCACAACCATCGTATCGTCGTCTACGGCGAACGGCCGAGCCGTTATACGGCAAACCTCAATTGGCTATTGGAAGCCAGCAAGGAAGCGGATGAAAAACCGTCGGTGTTACGGGTCAACAGCGCCTATGGCATCTTCAGGGGTGTGCAAAGCGGGCTGGGCCTCGGCGGTCTGCCGGATTATTTCGCCATCTCGGCCCCGGAATTGGTCCGCGTTCTTGATGATCTGCCTGGCCCGGAATATGACATTTTCTTCGTCTATCCCGAGGAACTCCGCCATTCCAAACGGATCGGGGTTTTCCGTGATTTCCTGATCGAAGAAATCAATAAAGACGGTCTCAATACAGTTTAGATCGACTCTAAAAGTCTTCATTTACAATGCACAAGCACAAAACCTGACAGGCATGCGATAAACGCATACCTGTGCTGTTTCGAAACCCCTTTGAAACCGGGGTTTCTTCCCCTATATATTATTTCGTTGATATTGCACTGCAATATTGCAGTGCGGCATCAAAAGAGTTTTCGAGTTTCGGATACACATCCGAAAAAAGGGCATGTCCCATATCGGCATGTCCTTGCGTCTCCCAGACGTGAAGCCTCCCTGTTGAACTTGCCGGGAACCTTTTGGTTCCCGGCAGTTTTTTTTCAAAATTCCAAAAGTTGGGATACACCAGTCAGGACGCTGCCGCCGTGCCGGTCCGTTCCTGTACGACCTTATCGGCATCCTTACCGCTGAATTCCTGCAAGTGATCAAACGCCCAGCCGTAAGTGCCGATGCCCAATGTTTGCGAGCGCAGATCGATAATCAGATCGTGCATTTCCGATTGCGGCAATTGCACGGCGACTTCATCCCAGCCTTTCCAGCCCGGCTTCGCATCGAACCCGAGAATTTGCCCGCGCCGTCCCGACACCAACCGTTGCACCTTCGACGTGAACTCGGACGGGATCGAGATTTTCACTTCATAAATCGGTTCCAGCAAAATCGGATTGCATTTCGGCATACCTTCACGCATGGCCAATTGGGCCGCTTGTTTAAAGGCCATCTCAGAACTGTCGACAGCATGATATTGGCCGTCGGTTAATGTTACCG
>CALINB010000166.1 GCA_938045325.1 uncultured Rhodospirillales bacterium
ATCGGTAATCTCGAGTGTCGCATCGTCTTCCATGCCGGAACCATCAATTGATTTGACGAGGCCTTCGTATTTCAGCAATTCCATGGACGGGCTGAGTACGTCAATAGACGGGCCGATCATGTGGCTGACAAAATGGCGGACTTCGCCGGCTAAAGCGCTATAGCGTTTCGCGCCATTAGACAGAATACCGAGGGCGCAAAGCCGAATTGCTTCTTTCGGTGTTAATGTGTTGTCCGTGTACATAGTCGAATTATACCAAATCTTCGTTACAATATACTATTTGACTACTAACAATCCGTTGCTTAGGCCGCAGCTTTGATGTTGAGGCGCTGCCACACGTCTTTGATGGACTCGATGAGATGATCAATATCCTCATCTGTATGTAAGGGCGTTGGCGTAAAACGCAAGCGCTCTTCGCCCCTCGGTACCGTCGGATAATTAATCGGTTGAACGTATATATCGAAACGATCCATTAGGTCATCACTGGCTTGTTTGCAAAGCACCGGATCACCGACGAGAACCGGAACAATATGACTGACGGACGGCATCACGGGGATGTCGGCATTGCGGAGTTTTTGCTTCAAGGTCGCGGCGCGTTCCTGATGGCACTCACGAATTTCATTGTGCTTTTTCAGGTGGCGGACGCTGGCAAGGGCAGCGGCGGCAACACTGGGTGGTGGTGATGTCGAGAATATAAATCCGGAACCATAAGAGCGGACAAAGTCGCACATGGCCGCCGAGCCTGCAATGTACCCGCCGACAACGCCGAATGCCTTGGCGAGTGTTCCTTGAATAATTGTGATGCGATCCATCAAATTTTCGCGTTCGGCGACACCGCCACCGTGTTGGCCATAGAGCCCAACGGCATGCACTTCATCAAGAAATGTCATGGCGTTGTATTGATCGGCGAGATCGCAAAATTCCTTAATGGGGGCAATATCGCCATCCATGGAATACACGGATTCAAAAGCAATGAGTTTGGGGCGGTCTTTGTCATAAGTCCGAAGTAAGTTTTCCAGATCTTCGACATCATTATGCTTGAAAATTTTCTTTTCAGCTTTGGAGTGAACAATGCCTTCGACCATAGAATTATGATTAAGCGCATCCGACAACACGACACAATCGGGTATCATGCGTCCGAGAGTGCTCAGGGCCGTCATGTTGGCGACCCAGCCCGAGCCGAATAACAGCGCGCTTTCCGTGCCGTGTAGGTCGGCTAATTCTTCTTCAAGCAAAACATGGTAATGATTGGTGCCGGAAATATTGCGGGTGCCACCGGCACCGGCACCGCATTTGCGTACAGCTTCCTGCATGGCTTCCAGCACAACCGGGTTTTGTCCCATGCCGAGATAATCATTTGAGCACCAGACCGTGATTTCTCGAGTCTTCTGCCCATCATGATAGGTTGCTTTCGGAAAGCGGCCAGCTTGGCGCTCTAAATCGGCAAAGTGCCGGTAGCGGCCTTCGGATTTGAGCTCATCAATTTTTCCGGCAAAAAAGTCTTCGTATTTCATTATCCGGTCCATATGGGATTCAATGGTTAATCCCCTGTTTTTCAAGGGCTATGCTACTGGATTCCACGTATTATCTGCAACTCTCACAATCAGTGCCGTGACATTGGTTAAGTTTAACCGGCCAGCCAATCTACCGTCTCATCGAGGGTCTTGCCGAAAGCAGCCAGAATCTCGCCGATTTCAGCTTCTGTAATTACCAAAGGCGGCGAAAAGGCCACTGTATCGGCGATCATACGCACGATCAGTCCGTTTTTCTGGGCGCCGGCGATCAAGTGTGGCAACACGCCGTGGCTGGGCTCGAAGGGGGCTTTGGTTTCTTTATTGGCGACGATCTCGACGGCTCCGACAAGGCCGACCCCGCGCACCTCGCCGACCAAAGGATGGTCCGCAAACTTCCGCAGACCATCCTGCAGGGTGGGGGCGACGAAACGGACATGATCGATAATGTTGCGTTCTTTGTAGATGGTTAAAGCTTCAAGGCCGACGGCGGCGGCGAGGGGGTGGCTGCCGTAGGTAAAGCCATGGGCAAACAGTCCGATCTTTTCGCTTTCCTGTTTCATGGCGTCATAAATTTTTTCGTTCACCATTAAGGCCGACATGGGGACGTATCCCGATGTTAAGGCCTTCGCCATGGTGATCATATCCGGTTTGAGGTTGTAGGTTTGGCTGCCCCACCAGTTGCCGGTTCTGCCGAACCCGCAGATCACTTCATCAACGACAAAGAGGATGTCGTGTTTTTTGAGGATCGGTTGAATTTTCTCGAAATATGATTTTGGCGGGATGATGACACCGCCGGCCCCCATGACGGGCTCGGCAAAAAAAGCGGCAATGGTTTCTGGCCCTTCCTTTTCAATGAGCCCTTCTAAGTTATTTGCCAGCCGCGTTGAAAATTCTTCTTCCGATTCACCATCTTGGGCGTATCGGTAATGATGCGGACAGTCCGTATGCAACACACCGGCAATCGGCAAATCAAAGTCACGGTGATTATTCGGTAATCCTGTGAGGCTGGCCGAGGCAACGGTGACACCGTGGTATGCCTTTTCACG
>CALINB010000167.1 GCA_938045325.1 uncultured Rhodospirillales bacterium
GAAAATCGAGGTCGGGTCGGGCGCGGATAAATCCTGAATCCAGCCGAAAAACGGCGCGTGACGCATTTCGATGGTGACAAACAACACTTTATATAAGGCGAAGAATACGGGTATTTGAATCAGGATCGGTAAACACCCCGAAGCCGGATTGGCCCCCTCGCGCTTATAAAGCGCCATCATTTCCTGATTAAGGCGCTGTTTGTCGTCCTTGAAACGCTCCTGCAGTTTTTTCATTTCCGGCTGCAGTTTCTTCATCTTGCTCATGGCGACATAGGATTTGTTCGCGAGCGGGAAGAAAACCAGTTTAATAATGATGGTGATCAGGATGATGGCGATGCCGTAGTTGTGGACGTAATCATTGATCCAAACCATGGCTTTGAAAATCGGTTGAGTGAGAAACCAGAACCAGCCCCAATCGATGGCCAGATGGAATTGTTCGATTTTGCCTTGGTCTCTGTATTTTTCCAGTACGCGCAGTTCTTTCGCGCCGCCGAAAAACCGGGTGACGGATTCAACGGTGCCATGCGGCGACAGTTTTTGCGCCGGCCCGAGATAATCGGTTTGATAAAGATCGGCGCCGAGTTCCTTGCGGTAGAAGAAGCGCGATGTAATCTGTTGTTTCTGATCGGGCACCAAAGCGGTCAGCCAATACTTATCGGTAATGCCGATCCAACCGCCGGTCGATTTGTTTTGAATCGTTTTTTGTTCTTGCAGTTCGTCGTAATCGACCTCTTGAAGGACGCCATCGAACACACCCAGCAAACCTTCGTGCAGGATGTAGAAATTGGTGGTTTCCGGCGTGCCCCGGCGCAGCACCAGCCCATAGGGATGGAGCGTGACCGCCTGGCCGGACTCGTTTTCGACCCGCTGGGTGATTGTGAACATGTAGTCCTGATCGATGGCAATAGTCCGCTTAAAGGTCAGGCCCTTGCCGTTTTTCCAGGTCAGTGTCACCGGGGTCGATGGCGAGAGCGTTTGTCGATTGGCCTGCCAAAGCGTGTCGGCAGTCGGCATCGGCATGGCATTGCCGCCCGCGACCCAGCCGAATTCCGAGAAATATCCGCTTTGTCCGCCGGACGGAGAGAGCAGTGTGATTTCCGCGCTTTTGGAATCGAGTGTCTCGCGATAATTCACAAACGTCAGGTCATCGATCCGCCCGCCTTTCAGGGCGATGGAACCGTGCAAACGCGGGGTGTCGATTTTAATTCGGGGGCTTTGTTTGAGTAGGGCCGAGCGGGCTTGCTTTGTCGCGGCCGCTGCTTGCGGTGCCGTCGATGCCGTCGGCAAGGGCGGCGCACCTGCCGATTGCGGGGTTGGGATATTCGTTGCGGTTGTTTGAGCCGGTGCCTGCGCGGCCGTGCCGCTTGGCGGCGTCGGGGCCGTGCCGGCAGGTGCCGTTTGATTTTTTTGGTTCAGCTTTGCCGCGTCGGCCTTAATGTCTTTTAGGGTTTTTTGTTTTTGCTGCTGTTGCTGCTGTTGTTTCGTCTGTGCCTGGTCTTGCGGCTTTTTCGACGGATCTTTGAAAAACAGTTCAAAACCGAAAACAATGCCGATCGAAATCACGATGGCCAAAAGCAGATTTTTTTGTTGTTCGTTTATCATGGCTTTAAGTCTTTCGGCCTATCGATGGGCATGCGTTTCACACGTTACCGTGTGATGTGGCTTTTGCGGTTGTTCGGGAATGGGGTCATATCCGGCTTTACCCCAAGGATGGCACCGGCCGAGCCGTTTAACGGTAAGCCATGTTCCTTGGATCGTTCCGAACCGCCCATACGCTTCTTTGGCATATTGAGAACATGAGGGATGAAACCGGCAGCCGCCTTGTACGGGAACGATGCTGTGCACGATGGGTGCGAGAAACAATTGGTATCCCCTGATCATGAATTGAAAAAACCGCATCACCGTTATCGTCCTGTTACACGGATTGTTCGCAAGCCTGGGGCGTTGCGTCTTGATATATGCTGAGTTTCTTTAAGGCTTTTTCGAAGTCGGCTTTCAGCAATCCGAAGGGCCGGGCGATTGTCGCGCGCCGGCCGATAATCACGATATCATTGCCGGGTTTGACGTGTTGTGCCAGCAACTCGTCGGTCACCGCGCGCAGGCGCCGTTTGGCCCGGTTGCGTTGAACCGCATTACCGACTTTCCGGCTAACCGTAAAGCCGACGCAAATCGGCTGTTTCGCGGTTTCGGCTTTTTCCTGCGGTGAGTGGTGTCGAACCTGCATTATCAATCCCGGCGTGACCCATTTGTTCTGCGTTCGCGCAATACGGAGAAATTCAGACCGCTTTTTTAAGCGCGCAATCATAGGCTGTTCTGCCGAAATTTAAGCGGAAATACGCTTACGTCCTTTAGCGCGGCGGTGGGCTAACACCCGGCGTCCACCGACGCTCGACATGCGTTTGCGAAACCCGTGGCGGCGCTTGCGGACAAGCTTACTGGGCTGGTATGTACGTTTCACGGGTCAACTCCCAAAAAACATGAGAAAACGTAGGTAAATCAGGCCCGGTGTATACGGTCTTGCCTGGGCGAAGTCAACGCTGCGGGGCAATTCTCTCACATTTTTTCACGCATTGTTGACTGGCTGGTGAGGGCCGGTTTCGAGTATACAAGAACCCACTCAACCCCCGGGTTTAAGCCTTTTAAGGCCTGAAACCTTAGGTTTTTCAGGCGGAAACCTATTCATGACGGCACAAAAACCGATCAATTCCGGCTCTTCGGGCCAATCCGGCTGGGTCAAAAAATTACTGCCGGTCGCGGTGATTATCGCCATTTTCGCGGCTTTTTTCACCTTTGGCGGGCATGACTACATCAGCCTCGAATCCTTAAAAAAACACCGCCAAACCTTACTCGATTGGACCGCTCAATATCATTTGCTGGTCGTTCTCAGCTTTATCGGGCTTTATTGCGTGATGGTCGCAGCGACGATCCCGGGGGCCTTGGTGATGACCTTGGCCGGTGGTTTTCTGTTTGGCGTCGTTGAAGCCACGATTTATATCGTTTTTGCCGCCACGCTGGGGGCGACGGCGATATTCCTGATCGCCCGCTATGCTTTCCGGGATTATTTCAAAGAAAAAGCCGGCAATGCGATCCGCCGTATGGAGGCTGGCTTTAACGAAAATGCATTAAGTTATTTGCTGGTGCTCCGCCTCGTGCCGATTTTTCCATTCTTTATTGTGAATCTGGTTCCGGCCTTTCTGGGTGTTCCGTTGCGGACTTATATCCTAGGCACGTTCTTCGGCATCATCCCGGGGACATTCGTCTATTGTTTGGTCGGTAACGGTCTCGGCGCCATCATCGATCAGGGCGGTGAACCGAATTTGGGCAGAATTTTCGAACCTGAAATCCTGTCTGCCTTAATCGGATTGGCCCTCCTGTCTCTCATTCCCGTTGTCTATAAACGGTTCAAACGTTCAGCGGATTAACGCCAAAAGGTAAAACAATGTCAGATATTCTTAAAACCGATATTTGCGTTATCGGCGCCGGTTCGGGCGGTCTCTCTGTTGCAGCGGGAGCTTCACAAATGGGCGCGCCAACAGTACTCATCGAAAAAGATAAAATGGGCGGCGATTGCTTGAACACCGGATGCGTTCCGTCAAAAGCATTACTCGCGGCCGGGCATGCGGCGGCGGCGGTGCGCAAGTCACATACTTTCGGCGTCCATGCCGATGCGCCGGATATTCATGATGCCGAAGTCTATAGCCATGTCCATAACACGATCGCCGCTATCGAACCGAATGATTCTGTGGAGCGTTTCGAGGGTCTTGGCGTAAACGTGATTAAAGCTGCCGCACGGTTTACCGGCCCGCAGGAAGTTGAAGCGGGCGGTCAGCGCATTCAGGCCCGGCGGTTCGTGATTGCAACAGGATCGCGGGCTTTTGTGCCGCCGATCACCGGCATTGAGGACGTGCCGTATCTCACCAATGAAAACGTATTCGAGCAAAATCAATTGCCAGGTCATCTGATTGTGATCGGCGGCGGGCCCATCGGTATCGAAATGGCGCAGGCGCACCGGCATCTCGGTGCGGATGTAACCGTGCTCGAAATGTCTTCGATTATGCCGAAAGACGATCAGGATTTGGTCGCCGTTGTCCGCAAACAGTTGGATCAAGACGGAATCGTTGTGCGTGAGGGCGTCAAGGTGACGGCGGTTTCAAAAACGGATGCCGGTGTTACCGTCACTATCGAAACCGATGGCAAGTCCGAACAAGTCGAAGGAACCCATCTTCTGGTGGCGGCGGGACGAAAAGCGAATGTCGACGGGCTTGATCTCGAAAAAGCGGGCGTCGATTATTCGCCGAAAGGTATCGATGTCGATGCCCGGTTGCGCACATCGAACAAGAAAATTTTCGCCATCGGCGATGTTGCCGGCGGCTATCAGTTTACTCATGTCGCCGGGTATCATGCGGGTATCGTCATCCGGAATGCTCTGTTTCGGTTGCCGGCGAAGGCCGACCATTCGGCCGTGCCGTGGGTGACCTACACGTCGCCTGAACTCGCGCAGGTCGGCCGGACCGAAGAGCAGGCGCGTCAATCCGAGGGCGATGATATTCGTGTTTTAACCTGGCCGTTCGAGGAAAATGACCGTGCCCAAGCCGAACGATTAACCGACGGCATGGTGAAGGTGGTCACCGCCAAGAATGGCCGCATTCTCGGCGCCGGTATCGCCGGGGCTCATGCCGGTGAGTTGTTGCAGCCGTGGGTGCTGGCGCTCAGCCAAAACATGAAAATCGGGGCGATGGCCAATATCATCGCGCCTTATCCGACGCTGGGCGAAGTCAATAAACGCGTGGCCGGCAGTTACTACACGCCGTCGCTGTTCAGCGAGCGTACGAAAAAAGTCGTCCGGTTCTTACGTCATTTCGGATAGATCAACCGTTGCAGCAATTCACCATCAAGGTGTGATAGATTACGGGCATGACAGATACGGCAACGAATACCGCGTCTGAAGACGCGTCATCGCAAAGCGGGGAAGAGACCAAAACGCCGAAGGTCGCGTCCAAGAAGGGCCTGGGCTTGTCGGCGCAGTTGTTGATCTTAACGATCACCGTCATCATGCTGGCGGAAGTCCTGATCTATGTGCCATCGATCTCCCGCTACCGGAAAACATTTTTGGAAGAACATATCGCGCGCGCCCATGTTGCAGCGTTATCCCTGACCGATATGCCGCAAGGCATGGCGAATAAAAAACTTGAAGCACAGTTACTCCTCCATGCCGAAGCCCATGGCATTATTCTGCATTTGCCGAAACGGAGGGTCATGGTGATGCGCGGCAGCATGCCGCCGAAAGTCGATATTATGGTCGATCTTCGCAAAGGAAATTTCTTTATGTGGATCGCCGATGCGTTCGATACGTTGGTGCAAAATGATAATCGCGTCATGCGGGTGATCGGCCCGTCGCCGAAAATGCCGTGGGTGAATGTCGAGGTCATCATGGACGAAACACCCATGCGGTTGGAGATGTACGGTTATTCAGCGCGCATCTTGCAGCTTTCCATTCTGATTTCGGTTATCGCCGCCTTGATGGTCTATTTCAGCCTGCGCTGGCTGATGATCCGGCCCATTCAACGGATCACCACGAGCATGACGGCTTTTCGTGATGATCCCGAAGATGAATCGCGTACCATCGAAGCTAGTGACCGGCGCGATGAGCTGGGCATCGCCGAAACTGAACTCGGCGTGATGCAGCAAGAGGTGCGCGCGGCGCTGCGGCAAAAAACCCGCTTGGCAACGCTGGGCGCGGCGGTGGCTAAGATCAATCATGATCTGCGCAATACGC
>CALINB010000168.1 GCA_938045325.1 uncultured Rhodospirillales bacterium
GATTGCCGAAATTATTTTTAATGCGACGGAATATCCATTGAATGTCATCGACGGATTTACAATGACCGCGGAAACAATCATGCCTCATGTCCGCCGCATTGCGGGCTTGGAAGGCAATTGGCGCGCGCTTGATCATTTCGGCGGCAGCCGGGCGGATACGTTACCCATCGCGGCAATCGTCATGGAGCGGCTGCTGCAGGTTGGTGCGCCGAAAAATATCGCCTTTTCACGGTTCGGTATGCGTGACGGTCAAATGGTGAAAAGTCTTCCCGACGAGATGCGCCGACAGGACCCGTTCATCATGGGTTGCATCGCGATGACCGAGCGGAACACGCGTTTCAGCATCGGCGGCAAAGAATTGGTGGCGTGGATGTCGCCGCTGTTCGAAGGCGAAACGACGGATGATTTTCGGCTTCGACTCGCAACCTGTATTCTGAGCGATATCGGCTGGGACCAGCATCCGGATTACCGCCGCGAATATGTCTTTAACATTATTTTGCGTCTGCCGTTTGCTGGCCTTACCCATGAAGACCGGGCGTTTATGGCGCTCACGTTGTTTGTGCGGTGTGGCGGTGAGTTAAAAGATCCGATGGTTGTTCCCATTCGAAAACTTCTGCGTCTGGAAGATTTGAAAAAAGTTCAAATGATTGGTTTGGCGCTTCGTTTGGCTCATACGATTTCGGGCAGCGCGCCGAGTATCATCGAGTTGACGGAATTAAAGAAAAAAGACGGGAAGCTTGTTCTCAAATTCCCCGAAAGCGACGACAATTTTATCAGCGAAGCGGTCAACCGGCGCTTGAAAAGGCTCGCGCGCGTTTTGGATTTGAAGCCCGCCGTCGTTTAGCGCTTCTGTTTACAAATTTTAATGTTCGAAAATGACGGTTTTGCCGTTTTTAACGGCTAGCGCGATATCGCCTTGCAGCAATCTCAAGGCATCTTCCCCGAATACGTCCCGGCGCCAGCCTGATAGCGCCGGCACGTTTGCCTTGTCGCCAAAGGCCGCAAGATTTTCGATATCCTCGCTGGATGCTAAAAGCTTTTGCGCGACTTCATGCTCATCGCAACGCATTTTCAACAGCACTTTGAGTAATTGCGAGGCCGGTCCTGTGCCGTTTGGTATGCGGTTGCGCCGTTTCGGTCGGGGCCGGTCTTGATCCGGCACAGCGAGGCCGGCTTTGATGGCTTTGATGATGGCTTCCCCGGCCGGGCCTTCGGCAAATTTTGCGCCCAGTCCCCGGATGCGGGCCAAATCGGCAGGTTTCTCTGTTGGATGATGAGCAATTTCGAGGAGCTGTTCGTCGCGGATGACGCGGTTGCGCGGTAAGTCGCGCCGTTTAGCTTCTTCTTCGCGCCACGCTGCGAGCTCCCGGAGAATCGCTAACGTTTTAGGCCGTGCGTTGCCGCTTTTAATCCGTTTAAACACTTCGCGGGGATCGGTGTCGTAGGTTGCCGGGGTTGTCAGGATATCCATTTCCTCGGCCAGCCAGCTTTCCCGGCCGTTCGTTCCCAGCTTTTCTCGAATTTTATCGTAGACTAAGCGCAGATGTGTAACATCAGCCAGCGCATAATCGATTTGCCGGTCACTCAAGGGGCGGGCGGTCCAATCCGTAAACCTTGAGCCTTTATCGACCCGCTCGTTTGTGAGTTTGGTTACCAGCATTTCATAACCGACGGAATCGCCGAAGCCGCAAACCATGGCGGCGACCTGCGTATCGAAAACGGGTTTCGGCAATTTGCCGGATAAATGGTGGAAGATTTCTAAATCCTGGCGGGCGGCGTGAAAGACCTTGAGGATGGATTCATCGGCCATCAGGTCGAACAGAGGCGTGAGATCGATGCCCGGCGCCAGGGCGTCAATGGCTTTGGCATTTTCCTCCCCGGTTCCCGGCCCCGCGACCTGGACGAGGCACAGCTGCGGCCAGTACGTCTTTTCACGCATGAACTCGGTATCGACGGTAATGACATCGGCACTGGAAAGGGATTGGCAGAACGCCTCGAGAGACGCCGTATCGCTGATCATCGGCATGGCCGGTGCTATACACGAAAAGCCCCGTCCGCCGGAAGGGTAAAAAGCTACAGATCCTTAAAAAAGGACAGCATTTTGGCCCGCTGGGCTTGATCGGGCAGGCGGCCGTAACCCGCACCCAGATTATCGAGCATGTGATGGGGCTTGCTGGTGCCGGGGATCACGCAACTGACGGCGGGGTGGGAGAGGATAAATTTAAGGTAAAACTGACCCCAGCTTTGGCAATCGAACTCCTTGACCCATGCCGGCAGTTTTTTGCCGCGTACCGAGCCGAAAAGGTCGCCACCTTCGTACGGACGGTTGACGAGAACCGCGACACCTTTTTTCGCCGCCACGGGCAGCAGGCGTTCCTCGGCATCGCGCACGCCGATGGAGTACGCCATCTGAACAAAATCGATCGGTTCGCGTTCGATCACGTCGGCAAGATCGTTAAGGGCACCGGAGGTGTAATGGGTAATGCCGATGTAACGGATCGTTCCTTTTTCTTTCATCGCGCGCAGGGTTTTGAGATGGGTATCCCAATCAAGCAGATTATGGATCTGCATTAAATCCATCACGTCGGTTTGCATGTAGCGGAACGATTGCGCCATCTGATCGATGCCGCTTTGCCGACCGTTCGTCCAGACTTTTGTCGCCAGGAACGATTTCTTGTGGGCATTGATGTATTTTAACAGATCGCCGGAAACGTCTTCGGCGTTGCCGTACATCGGTGAGCTGTCGATGACGGTGCCGCCGCCAGCAAAAAGGTTTTTCAACACATTGCGTAATGGCGCGCGTTCGTCCTCGCTGCCGCCGACATCGAAACCGAGCCATGTACCGAGACCGATCACGGGGAGGGCCTCGCCGGTTTTCGGGATCGGCCGGGTACGCATTTTTGGTGCTGCCGTGGCATCAGTCATGCCCGGCACCGTCGCCGCCAAGCCGGCCGCTCCCAAAAGTTTTAAAAAGGTCGATCGAAGTATCATCGGTTTTCATATTCTTTCAAATTATAGGCTATCCCAAAACTTAAGCATTTGTTTTCGCTGCGCCGCGTCGGGCATGCGTCCACGAGCCGCATTCAAATTGTCGCGCATATGTTTCGATTTTTTAGTGCCGGGAATGACACAGGTCACCGACGGGTGAGACAGCACATATTTTAAGAAAAATTGGCCCCAGCTATCGCAATCGAAATCTTTGGCCCACGACGGCAGTTTCATGCCGCGCACTTTGCGGAACTGCGAGCCGCGGCGTGGCCCGAAGGTGCGATTGACCATGACCGCCGTGCCGCGGTCGGCGGCAACTTTAAGGATGCGCGTTTCCGCGCCCACGTCCGAAAGGGAATAACCGAGCTGCACGAAATCGAACTTCTCCTTGGCGATGGCGTCGGCCAGTTCGTCATAGGCGTGCGAAAGATAATGCGTAATGCCGATGTAGCGGACCTTGCCTTTGTCCTTGAGGTCGCGAAGCGTCTTCACTTGAGTTTTCCAATCGACCAAATTGTGAATTTGCAGCAGATCGATTTTGTCCGTGCGCAACACTTTGAAGGAGTTTTTGATTTCCGCGAGGCCGTCTTCCTTGCCGTCCTGGCGGACCTTTGTCGCGATAAAGACTTTGTTGCGGATGCCGAGTTCGTGAACCAAATCTCCGACGACTTCCTCGGCTTCGCCATAGGAGGGGGCGGTGTCGATAATGCTGGCGCCGCCGCCGATAAGCGTACGCAGGACTTGTTTGCGCGGCGCGCGTTCTTCCGGGCTTTTATCGACATCGAAGACACGCGACGTACCAAGCCCGATGATGGGTAACTTTTCGCCGGTGCTCGGGATCGGGCGTTTTTGAACCGGTTTGGCGGCCAGTGCCGGGCTTGCCGAGGTTAGTGCCGCGGCGGCACCGGCACCACCGATGGTTTTTAGGAAATCACTTCGCGTAAGATCGGTTGAATATTTAGATTTCATGATGATTCCTCCCGAATTGTATGTGGGGATTGTTGAGATAATGCCAAGAGATTTTGTTTGCGACCGAGTAGGATCGCGACCACGCAACCCAAGGCCGCAATGGGAACGGCGATCAGCGACATGGCCGATACGCTGGCGCCCATTGATTTGATACCCGTGAATACCCAGCCGAATGCGGCGTCGCCGCCCCGGTAGACAACGGTATCGATGAAGTTTTTGCATTTGTATTTTTCTTCGCGGCTGACGACCGTGTAGAGAACTTCGCGGGCCGGCCGGGAAAAGGCAAAATTGCAGGACCGTCGTAATGACTGAAAGACGATGATCGCGATCAGGGACGGGTAAATAGCTAGCGTAATAAACCCGATCAGGCTGGCGAGTGGGACGACAGCCAACGCGGCACCAATGCCCAAATAGCGGATAAAACGGCCGGTCACGAATAATTGCATCAACAACGTGACGATGCCGACGGAGAGATCGATGACGGCGAATACCTGTGTACGCTCGGCTTTGCTTTCAAAAGCATCGGCAACGATATGTGCCTGTTGAAAATAAAGAAATGTTGAGATCGCCGTATAAATAAACAGATACAGACAAATGCCGATCAGATAGGGCGATTTAAAGACTTGGACGGCGCCGTTGAGGATACCGCCGCCGATAATAGCTTCGCTGTCCGGTGATGGAGCCGCCTCAGTCTGCGCTAGTTTTGTAATACGGATTAGTTTGTGTAGACAAATGAGAGCGATGCCGAGAAGGGCGGCCGAAATCAGTAAAAGATTCGCCGTGCCGAGTGACTTCGCAAGCGTAACGGTCACGGCTGGTCCCATGAGCGCGCCCGCGGTGCCGCCCGCAGCGATAAATCCAAACAGTCTTTTGCCCTGTTCGTTGGAGAATATATCGGCCATGAAACTCCAAAAGACCGAAATGATGAACAGGTTAAAGACGCTGACCCAAACGAAAAACACGCGTGCCGAATACAATTCCCATGGTTTGTATTGCAGCACGGCGTAAAAAATCAGAATGTTGATAATGAAAAACCAATAGACCCAGGGAAGAAAAACGCGTCGTGGGAATTTGGCGACGATGGTGCCGAAAATCGGAACGGCGACGAGCATAGTGAGAAACGTCGCGGTGAAAAGCCATTGCAAATTGCGAACGCCGCCCGCTAGTCCCATGGCATCGCGCACCGGGCGCAGCACGTAATAGGCACACAACAAACAAAAGAAATAGGCGAAGGCCCACAACAACGCGCGGACTTCTTCATCGCGGACGTTGACGGCGCGTTTGAGTTTTTCGAGGCCGGTCGACTGTAAGGCGTTCATGGGAGGCATCTTACGGGGGGTCGAAAAAACTGTATACACAAGAATACGTGAATAGTGAGATCGTCATGGCGTTTGCTGGCGCCGTGTTTCCTCTTTAAGGTGATGCCAAATCATCAAGGACATCTAAAATGACAAAGCCGCAAAATCTCATTTATTTTCAAACGGATAATCATCATCGGCGATGGCTCGGTTGTTACGGCCATCCGGCGGTGCAGACTCCGGTCATGGACCAAATTGCCGCGCGTGGCGTTCGGTTCGTGAATAACTATTGCGTCACGGCGCATTGCTGTCCGGCGCGGGCGGGAATCGCGACCGGCTGGTTTCCGCATGAGACCGGTTATTGGGACAACTGTTTTGCCTATGACGGGAAAGTCCCAAGTTGGATGCATCGTCTTCGTGAGCACGGCCATGAAGTGGTTTCCGTCGGTAAGCTGCATTTTCGTTCGGGCGATGACGACAACGGATTTAGCGAGGAAATTTTACCGATGCATATCATCGGCGGTGTCGGTGCCCTATCGGGGTTATTGCGCGCGGTCGACCGGGAGCCGGAACGGCTGGAGCATGGCCAGATGTATCTCGAATCCGGTGAGGGCATGACCGAATATCAAGAGTATGATCTGAAAATTACAGAACATGCCATTGCGTGGCTGAAAAATCATGCGTCTAAATCCGATAAGCCTTGGACCGTTTTTATCTCCTACCCGACACCGCATCCGGCGTTTCAAGTGCCGAAGCGTTTATTGGATATGTATCCGCCTGAACAAATGTCTCTCCCGGTTCGCTACAAACCGAATGATCGCCCCATGCATCCTGCGGTCGTCACCGCGCGGGAAAAATACGGCATTCAAGAGATGACCGATGATGATTTGTTGC
>CALINB010000169.1 GCA_938045325.1 uncultured Rhodospirillales bacterium
ACTCTTTTGGACGGATCGCGAGAACGGCCTCGTACATTTCACGGGCCTTCGTCGTTTGATTAGTATTCTGATATAAAATGCCCAAGCCAAGAAGCGCGTGGTAATCGCGTGGATTGATTTCCAAAGCGCGCTTGAATTTACTTTCAGCCGTCGTGAGATTGCATTTCGACATCTCTGCGAAACCGAGTTCGGCTTCGATGTTTGCATTTTGAGTTAAAGGACTCCCCGTCCAAAACGCGGGCGAAAACAATCCCCCATCCGTGAAGTTGCCACAGCCCACAAGAGTTATGGCAAGTCCTAGCACCAAAGCGCCGGATCTCAGCAGCCGTTTCACTGTCTTTTCATCCCTCTAATTTCGGATATCGCCCTGATGAAGCCGCTTCCTGTTCCCCCGAGATAAACACTAGCCATAGTACCCGATGAACGGATCAAATCACAATATATGGATTATCCCCAGGTCACACAGACCCCGACAAAAGCCCGGAAACGTGCGGCTTTTCAACGAATTGAACGGCCTTATTCCTGCAAAACTTGGCGGATCAACCCCTTCTCGGCGTTGCTGCCGCTTAGAATCAACCCACATTGCCCCCGCACGCCTTCGTCTTGAATCCGGGCGGCCAACGCTGCCGCACCAGCGCCTTCGGCCACATTATGGGTATCAGTAAAGTAAATACCGATGGCATCTCGGATGGCCTGCTCGGAAACACGGACGATTCGATCGACGCCGCGCTGGATGATTTTCACGGCATGCTCGTTGGGCACACGCACAGCCAAACCATCGGCAATCGTGTCCGCCGTTTCGGTTGTGACGGATGTTTGCCGTTCAAATGACAATGCATAAGCCGGGGCATTTTCAGCAACGACACCGACAATTTTTGTTTGAAAGCCCAAAGCATCACGCGCGGCTATCATGCCGCAAATACCGGAACCCAGCCCGATCGGCACGTAAACTGTTTCAAGACCGGGAACAGCTGTTAAAAATTCCAAACTGTATGTCGCGACACCCTGCACAAGCCAGGGATGAAACGAGCGTAAAAGATGAAGCCCGCTATTTTTGGATTGCTCAATTGCAAACTCATAGGCTGCTTGAAAATCATGACCGTGCACAATCAATTCCGCACCGAGCGCTTCCATCGCGGCGTTTTTCTCTGGATTGTTTCCTTCCGGCACCACGACGACGGCTTTTAAGCCCTGACGGGCGGCGGCAAACGCCACACTTTGCCCGTGATTGCCGCGGGTCGCCGTGATCACGCCTTCAATTTCAGAATTTTCGTGTTTTAACCGGTCCATATAAACGAGGCCGCCACGCACTTTAAAAGCGCCGACCGGCGTATGATTTTCATGCTTCACCCAAATATCGCCACCGCAACGCTTGGATAAAAGCGGCCATTGAATTTGCGGTGTCGGTGTCATGGAGCGATAGACGATTTCAGCTGCGTCTTCGATGGCCGCTAAATCCGGCAATTCGAATGTTTCATGACTATTCATAAAACGGTGTTACCGTGTGACCGTGGTTCAAGGGGCCGTGGCCCGCGCCGAATCCGGGTGCGGTTTCAATGGCCTTGCGAACATAAGCACGCGCCCGGATGACCGCGTCGCGAAGCGGGAGTTGCTGGGCTAAGCCCGTCGCAACGCCCGATGCAAGCGTACAGCCCGTGCCGTGGGTGTGCGGCGTATCGATCCGAGACTCTGAAAAAAATTCAGAATTCCCGTCTCCATCAAATAAAACATCCGTAATTTTGTCACCCGGCATATGTCCGCCCTTTAACATCACCGCATCAGCACCTTGTTCAGATAATCGGCGTGCGGCGCGCTCCATAGTCTCCACGTCATCGATGGATTCGCCCGTCAAGGCCTCGGCTTCGGGAATATTGGGGGTAAGAACGGCGGCTAAAGGAACAAGCCGTTGCTTTAACGTATCCACGGCAGCCTCAACCAATAACGCATGCCCGCCCTTTGCAATCATCACCGGGTCGAGAACAATAGGAATGCCCGCCGCATCACTTTCAAGCGCGGATGCAACCGCTTCAATCGTTGCCTGGTCATTGAGCATGCCGATTTTAATGACATCGGCGCCGATATCCGAAAGGACAGCGCTGACTTGCGCGGCAACGATGTCGGCCGGCACCGGATGAACGCCGCTGACCCCTTGCGTGTTTTGTACCGTGACTGCCGTGATTGCCGTCGCCGAATAACCACCGAGCGCAGTTACGGTTTTAATGTCGGCTTGAATGCCGGCGCCGCCACCCGAATCCGATCCGGCGATGATCAATACACGTCCCTGCACGGCTTGTCCTTTAGCGTCTTTGCACACAGTATCACTTTACCGACAACTTAATCGTTCGGCAGACTTTAAGCCAGAAAGAGAACATTGAAAATTTTAGCGGGTCTCTTGCTCGATCACAGAAACGATATTATCGACAATACTGCCAATCATCGCCTCGTCCTCGCCTTCCGCCATGACACGCACCAACGGCTCGGTGCCCGATTTGCGAATGAGAATCCGGCCCGATTTACCGAGTGTCTTTTCGCTTTCGGCAATTACATTTTTTACGGCTTTCTGCTGCAGCGGATCGACGCCGTTGAGCGGTACATTTTGGAGCAATTGCGGATACGGATCGAAAACGCGGCATACTTGGCTTGCCGGTTTACCGGCTTCGACAATCACAGCGAGAACTTGCAACGCGGCGATTAACCCGTCACCGGTGGTGCCGTAATCGCTCATAATGATGTGGCCGGACTGCTCGCCACCGAGATTGAAGCCTTTTTCTCGCATGGTTTCGACAACATAACGGTCGCCGACTTGGGTACGCTCCATGCCGAGGCCGACATCATCAAGGTAGCGTTCGAGGCCTAAGTTTGACATGACAGTCGCGACAATGCCACCGCCTTGCAAAATCTCGCGCTGCTGCCACGAGCGGGCGACAAGCCCGAGCACCTGATCGCCGTCGATCAACGCACCGTGTTCATCGGCAAACAACACCCGGTCGGCATCACCATCAAGGGCAATTCCGATATCCGC
>CALINB010000170.1 GCA_938045325.1 uncultured Rhodospirillales bacterium
ATTAATGTCGTAATCATATCGGCTAAAAATAAAATCAGAGCTAAGCCGTAGAGCCACGGGCGGAGGTCAATCTCGCGAATGGATTCGTATACATCCTCACGAACCCAACGGGGCAATTCTTCTAAGGCAAGAGGCTCCTCAATCGTCGGTGATAAATTTAAGGCCCTCCTTGAGGATTTAGCACCGTAAAAGCCAGGGGGGTGTTTTGGCCCAATTTTGGCCTGCTCAAATTCTGTGCTTATAATCGGCAACACATGCGGCTGAGGTTTTTGCAGCTTGCCAAATCCATCGATCACTCTAAGAGGAGATAACGGTGGTCCGTCTTTATGGGCTACCGTGCCTTGGCTCAAAGCGACAATCCGCCGCAGCATTGAAACAAACAAGCCAGACAACGGCAAATTAGACCATGACGTATTTGCCGTTGTATGTATCAAAATCAACCACCCCTGCCCTTGACGTTGAGCCGTCACCAACGGCGTACCATCGCTCAAACGTGCCCATGTTTTTTTGTCTAAATCCAAGGCAGGCTGAGCGAGCACCTGACGTTGAACGAAAACATCATCCGGTATTTGAAGGCCGGTGAAAGGGCTCTTGTCGTCAAATGCTTTTAATGTCGCAGGCTGGCTCCAAGACATGGCCCCGCCCATCACACGGTCACCAACCCTTAATTTAACGGGTAATAATTTATCCGGATCCGCTGCCAGCCGAGGACCGGAAAAGCGAATTAAAATACCGCCCCGCTTGATCCAAGCCTGAAATTTTTCCAATTCCTTCGCTTGCAGCCCGCCGGTATCAGCAAGGATAAGGACGGCCAGTTCACGGCGCAGTAAATTTTCGAAGCTTTCTTTGCGAACTTCAGTGAAAGGGGTTAGCGCCCGTTCAAGATAATACAGTTCATGCAATAACGGCTGACGTGCAACCACACCGGCACGGTCTATCAGCCCGACAGGGCGCCGGCGCCAGCGTTCATCAAGCAAAAATACCGAACCGGCTGTATTTTGGCGCTCAAGTTCCAAACGGGATAATTTATTTCGGAGTTCCGTTGGAAGCTTGATCGAAATCGTTGCCGTGTTTTTTTCAGGCGAAAAAACGAATGACTCCCGGGCGAGCAGCCGGCCGTCTTTCGCAACGGCGCGCAACCACTGCACATCGGAACCCCTGTCATGAGGACGGACGACGTCAAATTCAAGGACATTCCCTTTAGCCAGAGGTTGCTGCAAAATCATCGCCCGGTCCGTTAATTCATCTGAAATCACCGTGACCGGGCCAAATTCCTTTAATTTCGATAAAAGCTTATCCGATCCAGGCGTCTTTAATCCGTTATTGAGCCAAAAGACGTGGCCTGATTCTTTGATTGACGTCCGGTCAAAATCATTAAGCCGGTTAAAAGCCTTCGTTAAATCAACACGCCACGGCTTGGGACGAAGGCTTGATGCAACCTTACGGGCTTCAGAGGGCGACATCAGCTGTAATGGTTTTGCTTTACCCTGTGTTTCAACCGGAGCCGTTGCAACAAAGAGGACAAGGCGCTTTTCCCGGCCGGCCTGCTCGACCAAGCTGGACATCCTTGATTGACGCGCCGGCCAATCTACAGCCGATGTCCAACCGTCATTAACAACAATAACGAACGGGCCACGGCCATCAAGTGAAGCCGCAGCGTTCCATAGTGGTTGAGCCGCACCTAAAATAATAGCCGCAATAATACTGAGACGAAGCAGAATAAGCCAAAGAGGCGAGCGAGCCGCACTTTCTTCATGCGATATAATTTTCATTAATAAACGGATGGGTGGAAATGCAATTTCAGCAGGTGCCGGAGGAGTAATCCGCAATAGCCACCATAGCGCCGGCAAACTGATCAGCGCCAACAAAAGCCAAGGAGAAACAAATGAAAGTGCGCCAAACGAAAACACTTTTAGTGCCCTACCGATTCAGAAAGCAGCAAATACAAAGGCAACAAAATCGATTCCGGTGATTTATCCGTCCGGTGCGTCGTCATCGTCCAGCCGGCTGTCCGCACCAGTGCATCCAAACCGGCACGGTGATTTTCAAAAGTTTTCCCATAATTTTCACGCACACCCTCAACGCGGCCAAAAAGAACATCGCCTTCGTTTTCCATGCCGACAAAACGAATTCGGCCTTTAAAAGGCAACTTTTCTTCAGCTGGATCTAAAACTTGAATGATATGCCCCCGTACACCACCGTTTGCATATGGCTCAATCGCCGACTTAATCTCTTCCAATGGCGTGAAAAAATCACTGAACAAGACCATGCGGGCATACCGGGGCACCCGTTGCAAAGGCGGCACACTACCGCGAGGCAGCTGATTGTGTTCTATGGTCAACGCCATTTGGTTTAAGGCGCTACGCCCCGTCGCAGGACCGTTTTCCGCACCGAGCAACGCAACATATTCACCACCACGAATGAGAAGCGATGCAAGAGCCAACGACAATAAATCTGCCCGCTCCGATTTTAACGGCAATCGCCGACGCGACCGGTAATCCATTGAACCTGACGCATCCCGCCAAATCCAAACGCATTGAGCAGCTTCCCACTCAGTTTGACGAACAAATACAGGTTGAGTTTTCGCCGATTGCCGCCAGTCAATTTGATGAACGGAATCGCTAGGATGATATTGGCGAAACTGCCAAAATGTCTCGCCTTGGCCAACGCGCCGCCGGCCATGAACGCCTTGAGAAATCGTCGCAGCGACCCGATTGGCCGATACCAAGAGCGGCGGCAATCCTGCCGCCAGCTCTTCCGCCCTATGATATACGTCGGGACGGCTTGCCATGAGTTTTCCCGCTCAACAGTTGCTAGTTAAATCGTTCGCATAATTGGTCGATGATCTGACCGATTGTTATTCCTTCTGCCCGTGCAGCAAACGTTAATGCCATCCGATGTCTTAAAATTGGATGAGACAACGCAATCACGTCATCAATCGACGGCGACAACCGGCCTTCAATGACGGCACGGGCCCGCACACCGAGCATTAAAGCTTGGCTGGCCCGCGGTCCGGGCCCCCAAGAAACATGTTCCTGCACTGCCGGCAGGTTGCTCGATTCTGGCCGGCCTTCGCGGACCAAAGTCAAAATCGCTTCCATCACGCTTTCCCCAACGGGGATATGACGCACTAATTCCTGCGCTTCGATCAACGAATGATCGTCAAATACCTTAACCGGCTCTTCAACAATCGAACCCGTTGTTGATACCAAAATTTGACGCTCTGCATCTAAAGACGGGTAGTCGATGTCAATCTGCATCAAGAACCGGTCAAGTTGGGCCTCCGGTAATGGATACGTTCCCTCTTGTTCCAAAGGGTTTTGCGTTGCAAGAACATGGAAAGGACGGGGCAAGTTATGATAATGGCCTGCAATCGATATTTTCTGCTCCTGCATGGCCTGCAAAAGAGCTGACTGTGTCCTCGGGCTCGCCCGGTTAATTTCATCAGCCATCAAAAGCTGACAAAAAACCGGGCCTTCAATAAAACGAAACGACCGGCGCCCTGATTCCGTCTCTTCAAGGACCTCGGAACCAAGGATATCCGCTGGCATTAGATCAGGCGTGAATTGAACCCGTTTATCGTTGAGCCCTAGAACAGTACCCAATGTCTCGACCAGCCTGGTTTTTCCAAGGCCCGGCACGCCAATGAGCAGCATATGGCCGCCTGCAAAAATCGTAACGAGAGTTTCCTCAATCACCTCTGTTTGGCCGAAAATAATCCGGCCAATACTCTCCCTCACCTTTTTGATACTCTCACCCAGCTGATCAACACGCGCAATCAGTTGCGTTGAATCCTCCAAATGAGCATTATCTTTGTCTTTAAGCTCAATACTCACGTTCGTTACTCCGTAATAATATATCCGATGACACAGTCACATGAAGAACCCTTCGCAGAAAAGCGGTGAGTCGCAATCTCCTAAAGATGTGATCGCATCCTCTCCGATTCAAGAAGCCGGGGCTTCTTTAGGCCCCATGCTGTGCGGCGATATTGATATGCGTATCGACCGTAACGGCATATGGTATTATCACGGTTCTCCGATAGGCCGCCAAGAGTTAGTTAAGCTTTTTGCCTCTGTTCTAAAAAGGGATGAATCGGGCGATTTTTGGCTTATCACCCCTGTGGAAAAAGCCCGAATTCAGGTCGAAGATGCGCCATTTTTAGCCGTAGAGTTGTTCATCGAGGAACCTGGCCCTCACCAAAAATTGACCGTTCGAACAAATATTGACGAAACCGTGACGATTAGTACCGAGCACCCTTTGGAGGTTGAATTTGATCCAAAAACGGCTGAGCCCGCTCCTTACGTAAAGCTGCGGGAGGGTATCCGGGCGCGGCTCTCAAGGCCGGTTTATTACGAACTCGTCGAACTGGGCGTCGAGGCCCCACATAATGACGAAATATATTATGGTATTTGGAGTAGTAATTCTTTTTTTCCGCTTGGGAAATTACAGACCGATGACGAGCGTGACTCGGTGTGAATATGACAATTGATTTAGCCTGGATTGGATCTCGTTTTATCGAACGATCTGTCGATACAACCACTAAAGATCGGGGCGATAGAGACCTTAATCCTGATATAGAAATTCATAGCAAATTAAAGCCTGCGGCTGTTTTGATCCCCTTAATAAAACGGCCGGATGATATAACCGTTTTATTTACAAAGCGGACAGACACACTCTCCGTTCATGCTGGCCAAATTAGTTTCCCTGGCGGCCGCGTCGAAGAATTCGATCAATCATATGAAGATGCCGCGCTTCGGGAAACTGAGGAAGAGGTCGGGCTACCGCGTGAGCAGATCGAAATTCTTGGTCACCTTGATGACTATATTGCCAGAACCAATTTTAAAATCACGCCGATTGTCGCCGCAATAAGACCGCCCATTGAATTAAAATTAGATCCTAAAGAAGTCGCGGAAGCCTTTGAGGTCCCGCTCCATTTTTTCTTGGACCCAAACAACCACCAACGGCATATCCGCATAGAACATGGGAAAGAACGGCATGTTTATGCTATGCCTTATGAAGACTATTATATATGGGGCATTACAGCCGGTATGCTGTTTAACCTTTACGAATTTCTCACAGATGCGGATCAATAGCAGTCATGCTTAGAGTTTTTCTTCAGTTCGTATTACCGATGATCTTCCCGACAGCTCTTTGGCTTGTCTGGGTTTGGTTTGAGAAAAAACGCAGCAATGATCCTGAAAAAGTTGGGCGTGATACGCCGTGGGTTTGGTTAATTCCAATCGGCTTTGCTTTATCAATTATTAGTTTAATCACCTGGGGCGTCGTCCAGGGTGACAAATCAGGCAAAACATATACAGCACCACGCCTAGAAAACGGCAAGATCGTCCCGGGTAAATTCGAATAATCAACTTCGCAAAAAAGTTTTAGGAATGGGGTTCACGTTGGAAGAATTACCCCCTTTGCAACCAACAGGTAAGCTTCCACCTCAGCCATGGATGACACGGCCGGAAACGCAAACATTATTAGATGCGTTAACCGCGGATGGAACAGAAGTTCGTTTTGTTGGCGGCTGCGTCCGTGACGCCGTTGCTAACAAAACCGTCGAGGACGTAGATTTAGCAACCCCTGATCCCCCTGAAACAGTCATAGCTCTCCTCGAAGCTGCCGATATCACGGCGTTACCAACCGGCATCCATCACGGTACGGTCACGGCGATCGTTAACGACTACAAATATGAGATTACAACGCTTCGAATAGACCTTATGACGGACGGGCGGCGGGCAAAAGTCGCCTATACAGATGACTGGATTGCTGATGCCGCACGCCGGGATTTCACCATCAACACCCTTTCTTGCACGCCCGATGGCAACATTTACGATCCGTTTCACGGCCTCGATGATCTTGGCAACAAGGTCGTCCGGTTTGTTGGAAATGCCCGTGATCGAATCGAAGAAGACATCCTCCGGTTGCTTAGATATTTCCGGTTTTATGCAGCTTATGGCAAACACCCGCCGGACAAAGCCGCTCTCGACGCGTGCCGCATTTTTGCACCGAAATTGCCATCCCTGTCAGCGGAACGGATTTGGCGGGAATTCCGGCGAATTTTATTAGGGCCCAACCCCGAAGATGTCATCACATTGCTGCGTAGCGAGCGCATTTTGGATTATGTCTTACCTGAAGCCGGGCCGGTTGGACGCTTGCGTATGATGAGCTTGCTAGAGACCAAAGCTATAAACATCGACTCTGTAAAACCCGACCCCATACGCCGGCTAGCCGCAGCGCTAAACCCTGAGAAACCGGACCCAAAAAGCGTTGCTAAACATTTCAAACTATCAAACAAAGACGCCGAACGGCTCAATGCAATTTCCACCGCTCAATTTGTCATATCCGTTGAAACCACAGAAGATGAACTACGGCGGCTTTTATACACTTACAAAATAAATATTACCCGCGATGTGCTTTTACTCATATGGGCACAAGAATTATCGACGGCCGAAAACAGAGGCAGCTTAAGAACACAGGCGTGGTTAAATCATTTATCCATTATTGATACGTTCGAAGAGCCGGCGTTCCCTTTATCAGGGGAAGATGTTTTAAAATTAGGAATTCCGTCAGGGCGTGATGTTGGAACGTTATTAAACGCCGTGGAAAATTGGTGGGTATCCGAAAACTTTAAAGCGAGCCGAGAGGCCTGCCTGAACGAACTAAAGTCGCAGATAAAATCTAGAACTCAATAATTTTATGGCCACCGAACTTCAGGCGGCATCGACATAAGAATGGCTTCGGTATTACCACCGGTTTTCAATCCAAACAACGTACCCCGGTCATAAAGAAGATTAAACTCAACATAGCGTCCCCGTTTAATCAGCTGTTTTTCCCGGTCCTCATCGGTCCAATGTCGATTCATGCGGCGCCGGACAATCTCCGGATATACATTTAAAAATGCACGGCCGACATCTTGCGTAAATGAAAAATCCGCCTGCCAGTCACCAGTGTCGTGGTTGTCATAAAAGATGCCGCCGACACCCCGAGTCTCTTCACGATGCGGCAAATAAAAATATTCATCGCACCATTTTTTAAATTTCGGATAGTACGCCTTACTGTGCCTATCACATGCCTCTTTAAAAGCCGCATGAAATGTTTGCGTATCTTCGTCGTTAGGAAAGACGGGCGTCATATCCGCACCACCGCCAAACCAACCTTTCGTTGTAACAATCATCCGCGTGTTCATATGTGCTGCTGGCACAAATGGCGAGCAGGGATGGATGACGACAGAAATACCCGAAGCCCAAAAACGGGGATCATCTGCCGCACCGGGAATTTTATTTTGAAACTCTTCAGAAAATTCACCGTGAACCGTTGATACATTAACGCCCGCTTTTTCAAAAACTCGCCCACGCATGACGGACATCACACCGCCACCGCCGCCCGGGCGTTGCCACGCCGACCGTTGAAAGCGCCCAGACTCATCCGCGCTGGTCGCATTGGGTCCGGTAACTTCGTCTTCCACGTCTTCCAAGGCGGCGCACAAATCGTCACGTAATTGCTCGAACCAGGATGAGGCCTGTTTCTTTTGATTGCTGTTGTCTGTCTGCGTTTGAGTCATTTTGGGAAACCGGATGTTTGGCGGAGTGCCTCTCCTAATACCACAGCAGCACTCATTGCGACATTCAAGGACCGCATTTCCGGGGCCATGGGAATTCGCAATCGGGCATCAACGGCCTCGTGGACATATTCAGGAGCACCGGCAGATTCCCGGCCGACAATCAAAATATCGTTCGAATCAAAGCGGAAATTTGAATAAATGTCCTCGGCTTGTGTTGTCAGCAAGATGAGCCGACTATCTTGATTCGCCCGAGATTCGGTAAATTCAGCCCAGGAAGCGTGCTTAGATAGCGCCACATGCTCGAGATAATCCATGCCTGCCCGCCTCATTTGCCGCTCACCGAAGACAAATCCACACGGCTCAATGATATCGACGGACACGCCGAAACAGGCCGCCATTCGCAGTATAGTGCCCGCATTTTGCGGGATATCCGGCTCAAACAGTGCCAATCGCATGGTCTTTTAATTCGTCCCTTTGCCTGGTCTGGGTACCTGTCGCCAAGGCCCAGAAATCCATCGAAAAATCAGCAATTTTTAGTCTTTGCAACGGGTTATCTTCATTATATTCTGCGCCACGCTCAATCCATGGCGGGCAATCGCTCGCTATATCATAAGCCCAAAGGCTCAAAACTGCGGGACAAAAAGAGGAATTTCCATGGCTGACGCAACATCGACGGCTCCGGGAGCACCCGACGAGGGTGAAAGCCGGCGCGATTTCCTGTTGATTGCCACCAGTACGGTCGGCGCGACGGGGGCGGCACTGGCCGCTTGGCCCTTGATCGATCAAATGAACCCTTCTGCCGATACGCTGGCTTTGTCCTCCATTGAGGTCGATTTATCAGCGGTGAAAGAAGGACAATCCATTACGGTCGTCTGGCGTAAAAAACCGGTCTTCATTCGCCATCGCTCTAAAGCCGAAATTGAAACGGCTCAAGCTGTCAAATTAGAGGATCTTGCCGATCCCGAAACTGACAAAGATCGCGTCAAGAAACCCGAGTGGCTTGTCATGGTCGGCATCTGCACACACCTCGGCTGCATTCCCTTGGGTCAAAAAGACAACCAGCCGAAAGGTGAGTTTGGCGGGTGGTTCTGTCCCTGCCATGGCTCGCATTACGACACCTCGGGACGCATTCGCAAAGGCCCGGCACCGAAAAACTTACCGGTACCGCCTTATAATTTTGTCAAAAACAACATCATTAAGATTGGCTAAGGGGACCTGATCAGCAATGACAAAGCCAACCTGGAATAACTCGGTCGTAAAATGGATCGACGATCGGTTGCCGATCTTCTCGTTCATGCATGAAGAAACGGTTGAGTATCCGACACCGAAAAACCTGAACTACTGGTGGAACTTCGGTTCCCTTGCCGGAATCGTGCTGGTGATCATGATCATCACGGGCATCATTCTCGCCATGCATTACACGCCACATGTCGATATGGCCTTTGCCAGCACCGAACGGATTGACCGGGACGTCAATTACGGCTGGCTCATTCGCGACATCCACATGAACGGCGCCTCGATCTTTTTCCTCGTCGTTTATATCCATATCTTCCGCGGCATGTATTACGGCTCGTATAAGGCTCCCCGCGAACTGCTATGGATGCTTGGCGTTTTGATCCTGCTCGCGATGATGGCCACAGCCTTCATGGGCTATGTCCTTCCCTGGGGTCAAATGAGCTTTTGGGGCGCGACGGTGATTACGAACCTGTTCTCCGCCATTCCGTTGGTTGGCGATGCCATTTTATCATGGCTTTGGGGCGGCTTTGCCGTGGACAACCCCACGCTGAACCGCTTCTTCTCGCTGCACTACTTACTGCCGTTTGTAATTTTCGGTCTCGTCTTCCTGCACTTATGGGCCTTACATGTCGGCAAGTCGAACAACCCGCTGGGGATCGACGTAAAAGAGCCGGGCGATACCATTCCGTTTCACCCGTATTACACGGCAAAAGATGCTTTTGGATTGGGTGTCCTGCTCATCGTCTATGCTTCATTCGTGTTCTTTTCGCCGGACTTCTTCGGCGAACCGGACAACTACATTGAAGCGAACGCCCTAGTAACACCGGCCCAAATCGTGCCTGAATGGTATCTGTTACCGTACTATGCAATCTTGCGGGCCTTCACGGATGACTTCATTGTTTATCAAGTGATTTCGATCGGCGGGTTCTTGTTCTCAGCCAAACTCGCTGGTGTCATCGCCATGTTCGGCTCGATCTTGTTATTGCTGGTACTGCCCTGGCTCGATACCTCACCGGTTCGCAGCGCCAGTTTCCGGCCGGTTTACAAGTTGTTCTTTTGGCTCTTTATCATCGATTGCATTGTACTCGGTTATATCGGCGCCAAACCGGCACATGAGCCCTTTACATGGATCGGCCAGATCGCCACGACATACTATTTCTTCCACTTCTTAGTACTCTTGCCTGTTCTCGGGAAGCTGGAAAAACCCCTCGCTGTACCCGATAGCATCAGTGCAGCGGTAACCAAAAGCAGTACTTAGGCCCTAAGGAGAGTCGTCATGATTAAAACGATCACTGCCATTTTTACTGCATTCCTGCTGAGCATCGGTACTGCTCAAGCCGCCGGCGATGCACCCAAGCCACCCAAGCAGGATTGGTCCTTTAACGGTATTTTCGGTCACTATGACCGGGCATCTGCACAGCGCGGGTTTCAAGTGTATAAGAATGTCTGTGCCGCCTGCCATTCACTCAATTATGTCTACTACCGTCACTTATCAGGCATTGGGTTGACCGAAGCGCAAATCAAGGCGATTGCAGCGGAAGCCGAAGTCACGGACGGCCCCAATGACGCCGGTGAAATGTTTAAACGGAAAGGCCTGCCGAAGGACCGGTATGCCGCACCGTTTCCAAACGAACAGGCCGCGCGTTCTGCTAATAATGGCGCCTACCCGCCGGATTTATCGTTGATGGTTAAAGCCCGTCACGGCGGTGCTGATTATCTTTACGCCTTGCTGACCGGCTACGGAAAAGCACCGTCCAGCGTAAAAATGATGGAAGGCATGAACTACAATAAATATTTCCCCGGCCATCAAATTGCGATGGTCCCGCCCTTGGCGGCCGATGCCGTTGAATATGCCGATGGCACGAAGGCGACCGTTTCGCAAATGGCCCAAGACGTAACGATGTTCTTATCTTGGGCGGCGTCCCCTGAAATGGAGGAACGCAAACGTCTCGGTATTAAAGTTCTGCTTTTCCTGCTCGTTTTGGCCGGCATGCTGCTTGCCTTGAAACGGCAAGTTTGGTCGGACATTCACAAATAATCAATCGAGCTTAAGGCTCGTTCTGGGAGATCGCCTGGCGGAGTGTCGCACGACACTCCGCTTTTTCTTTGTGGAATCGCCAAAATTACTTTTCCGGGTACAACGCACCTAAGCCGTCCCGGGATGCGGCACAGACACCGCGTTCAGTAATCAAACCTGTGACCAGTCTTGCCGGCGTCACATCGAAGGCGTAATTCGCCGCACGGCTATCCTTGGGGGAAATCAGCACCGCTTCATCAGTACCCTTTTCGGTCCGACCACCGATCCACGTTACCTCCGCCGGGTCCCGTTCCTCAATGGGAATTTCAGCAACGCCGTCTTCAAGGGTCCAATCAATTGTCGGTCCAGGCAATGCGACATAAAACGGCACGCTGTTATCATGAGCGGCCAATGCTTTCAGATAGGTGCCGATTTTGTTGCAGACATCACCACTCGCTGTCGTACGATCGGTGCCCGTGATGCATAAATCCACCTGACCGTGTTGCATCAAGTGTCCGCCGGCATTATCGACGATCACCGTATGCTCGACGCCGTGTTGACCCAACTCCCCAGCGGTTAAGGCCGCGCCCTGATTGCGTGGGCGTGTCTCGTCCACCCAAACATGGACCGGGATACCGGCATCATGGGCCTTGTAAATCGGTGCCAAAGCCGTTCCCCAATCGACCGTTGCCAGCCAGCCGGCATTGCAATGGGTCAATACGTTAACGGGTGCTGTGGATTTTTTATTCTTGTAAGCAGCCTGAATGAGCGGCAACCCGTGATCTCCGATCGCGCTGCAAATCGTGACGTCTTCGTCTGCAATTTCACCCGCCCGCCGGTAGGCCGCCTCGATCCGGCGATCCAGCGGTAATTGCTGAAGGGCCGTGATCATCTCATCAAGCGCCCAACGCAAATTAACGGCTGTCGGCCGGGTTTCAATCAAGACATCGTAAGCCTGTTTCAAAGCCGCATCAGAACTGTCCTCGCGCAAGGCAAGGCACACACCGTATGCCGCCGTGGCACCAATCAACGGGGCGCCACGAACAAGCATCTCTTTGATGGCGCGGGCGGCATCATCAACCGATGCTAGCGTCACTGTTTCAAAGGCATGCGGCAGCCGTGTTTGATCAATGATCCCTATGGACCAGCCATCATCTTCATCCCAAATTGTGCGCTGTGGGTGGCCGTTAACATTCATCGGATAAACTAATCACCGCTCGATTTCAAAACACGGCCGGCAATGGCATCAAGCTTCTTGATCAGCGCCGGGTCTCTGGCCTCAGGTGCAGTAATCAGCGCGTGATCCAGGGCCGTATGACAGCCCTGCGGACAGCTGTTTGAACGGCCATTTAACCCCGGCACAACATGGCAAACTAATTGCCGAGCTTTATCGGCATTCTCCAACAAAACTTTAATCACGGAATCAACAGAAACATGATCATGATCTGGATGCCAACAATCATAGTCCGTCACCATGGCAACGGACGCGTAGCATATTTCCGCTTCACGGGCGAGACGCGCCTCGGGCATATTCGTCATACCGATTACGTCACACTGCCAGCGTTGATACATTTCCGATTCGGCCAGTGTGGAAAACTGCGGGCCTTCGATGGCTAAATACGTCCCGCCACGCACATAAGGAATGTCGTTTTCCTTAGCAGAGTTTTCGAGCGCATCTCCGAGACGGCTGCAAACCGGATGCGCCAAACTGACATGTACCACCAAGCCGGTGCTGAAAAAAGACCGTGGACGCAAATACGTGCGATCGACGAACTGAGCAACAATAACAAACGTTCCCGGCGCTAATTTCTCCTGGAACGATCCGCAGGCACTCACGGAAATAATCTCGGTCACACCGGCTCGTTTGAGCGCATCGATATTCGCCAGGAAATTAAGTTCGCTGGGCGGGATACGATGCCCCCTGCCATGGCGCGGCAAGAAAACAATCTGTTGGCCATCTATTTCACCAAACAGTAGCTCATCAGATGGCTCGCCAAACGAAGACGGAACGGCACGCCATTCCGTATTTGATAAACCATCGATATCATAAACACCGCTGCCACCGATCACGCCAATGACTGGCGGTGTTCCTGGGTCTGTCATAATGCAATATCTTTACTAAAAAAATTTGGGAAAGAAAAAATCCAGGGTTGCTCTAACCGATATGCGCTTTAAAAAAGTCTATTGTCCGCTTTCGCGCGCTCTCTGCACTTTCTTTATCAAACGTTGCGCGATGATCACAATTAAACCCATGATCGGCGTCTGCATACGTGTGAACAACCACGTCCGGATATAACCTATTGATTTGATTAACATTTTCTATATCAACCGTGGGGTCTTTTTCGCCGAAATGCAGCATGACCGGACACTGTGGCGCCTCGCCTAAAAATTGAAACATTTGTGAACCATAGTATCCGACGGCACAATCAACCGGCAACCGAGCCGCCGTCAACCAAGTCATGGTTCCGCCCCAGCAATAGCCGACAACCCCGACTTTATCGTTGCCTTGCCGCAAAATTTCGATCGACGTGTTGATATCTTTGACCGGGTTGTCCCAACCGAGCTTATGGCGGATTTTACGGCCATACTCTCGGTCATTTTGTTCGTAGCCAAGCTCAATGTGTTTCTCAACCCGGTCATACAATGCCGGGGCAATCACCTCATACCCAGCCTGTGCAAAACCATCACAGACTTCGCGAATATGTGCATTTATACCGAAATTTTCCTGCACCACGATAACACCGGCTTTCGGTTTTCCCTCAGGGCGCGCATGATAGGCATTGAACATAAACCCATCGGGCGAAAGAAACATTCGATTCTTAATCATGAGATTGAATTCCGGATTCTAGCCCAAATGTTTCTCAAAAAATTCCAAAGTTCTGCCGAGCGCTAATTTAGCCGACGCTTCGTCGTATGAACCACGTTGTTCACAATTAAACCCATGAGCCGCGTTCGGGTAGATATGCGACGGAACATCGGGATGGGCTTTTTGAATGTCGTCCACTTTATCCAACGGAATTGATTGATCAATTTCGCCGAAATGCAGCAATGTCGGACACTGTGGGTTTTCATTGTTAAAATCATGGATATTCCCACCATAATAACAAACAGCCGCTGCCGCATCGCTGATTCGGCATGCCGATAACCATGTCACCGAGCCGCCCCAGCAATAACCGACAACACCGACTTTACCGTCACCCTTGAGAGCGTCGATCGCCGCCTGAACATCTTTCATGGCATCGTCATAACTGGCTTTATCTTTTAAATCCCGGCCTTTCGCGACATCGTCCGGTTCATATCCAACCTCGAAGTTTTTTTCGAGACGGTCGAACATTGCCGGTGCCAACGCCACATATCCAGCCTCGGCAAAACGATCACACACACCTTGGATATGCGAGTTCACACCGAAAATTTCTTGGATCACGACAAGTCGTCCTTTGGCATTACCGGCCGGATCCGCCTGATATGCATCCAAAGAATGGCCGTCAGAGGCCGTTAATGTCAGATTTTTGCCCATAATACTATTCCCTCCCTAAGGTCATTAACCTGCCAGAACGTGTTTTTATTTGCCGATAAAGGCTTAAGGCACTTTAACGAAAAGCACTAAATCTTTGAAGGGTCTATCGCCTAAAAAAAGCGTCACACATTGAACCGGAATACGATAACGTCGCCATCCTGGACGATATAATCCCGCCCTTCAAGGCGCATCTTCCCGGCATCCTTCGCCTCCTGCTCTCCCCCACAGGCTATAAAATCGTCATAAGCGATTGTGGCTGCGGCAATAAAACCACGTTCAAAATCAGTATGAATCGTCCCGCCGGCGGCAGCGGCCTCCATACCGAGCGGTATCGTCCAAGCGCGAACCTCTTTGGGTCCAGCGGTGAAAAACGTAATTAAGGATAACAGCCGGAAACCCGCACGAATTAATTGATGTAAACCCGGTTCCTTTAATCCGATACTTTCGAGGAATTCCGCTTTGTCATCGGCATCATCAAGCGTTGCAACCTCTGCTTCAATTTTAGCGGATACAACGATTGCATCTGAACCCTGCTCCCGGGCCCATTTCGTAACAGCTTCGGATTTTTCATTACCGGTTGCAGCGGCTTCTTCCTCTACGTTGCATACGTACAACATCGGCTTGGCTGTTAATAACTGAAGCTGGCGAAATAAATTCACACGATCATCTTTCGGCGTTACGGACCTGGCGGGACGGCCTTCTCGCAAGGCATCTATGGCCAGCTCGACCAATTCTAATGTTGCTTTAGCGTCTTTATCTCCTCCCCTGATCTTCTTTGTCAGTGGATCAATCCGCTTTTCCAAACTTTCAAGATCGGCCAGCATAAGTTCGGTTTCAATCGTCTCGGCATCACGCATCGGATCAACGCTGCCTTCAACATGAGTCACGTTATCTTCTTCAAAACAGCGCAACACATGGAGGATGGCATCGACTTCGCGAATATTGGCTAGAAACTGATTTCCAAGTCCTTCGCCTTTTGAAGCGCCACGCACCAAGCCGGCAATATCGACGAACTCTAATTGCGTCGGAATGGTTTTTGCCGGCTTAACGATTTCAGTCAATTTATCGAGACGGGTGTCGGGAACAGACACACGCCCCACATTTGGCTCAATGGTTGTGAACGGAAAATTAGCGGCTTCCGCCGCCGCTGTAGCCGTTAAAGCATTAAAAAGCGTTGACTTACCAACATTCGGCAAGCCGACAATACCGCAATTAAATCCCATTCTTTTTATCCAAAGATTGTTGTTCTTTTTTGGGCTGCTTAACGGCCTGAGCAACACGGGTCATGAAGCCCGCATCATCATCCTGAACCAATAGATCAAAATTGTCGGCGACAGCATCAAGCATATCATCGACCCATGCCTGATCTTGCTTTGGAAAATTTTGCAACGCGTAACCTTCGACACGCTTTTTATCACCCGGATGACCAATGCCAAGCCGCACCCGCCTGAATTCAGGGCCGATATGGGCTTTAATGTCGCGCAAGCCATTATGACCGGCAAGGCCGCCGCCCCGTTTGACTTTCAGCTTGCCCGGTGCCAAGTCCAATTCATCATGCAGCACCAACACATCTTCCGGTACCAATTTATAAAATTTCATCGCAGCGGCGACGGACCGGCCTGACTCGTTCATATACGTTTGTGGCTTTAACAGCATAACTTTCGAGCCACCGATCATGCCTTCGGTCAACTCGCCCTGAAATTTGGATCGAAACGCAGTAAATCCATAGCGCCGGGCGATGGCATCCACCGCCATGAATCCGAAATTATGGCGGTGTTGAGCGTATTGAGACCCCGGATTGCCAAGGCCGACCACCAACAACATGGATCGCTCCGTGCCGGATGACCGGCGTTACTCGGAATCGGCTTTTTCGCCGCCCTCGGCTGACTCGGCTTTTTTCTCGCCGTCGGCACTTTCAGTGGCTTCACCCTCGGTGCCTTCGCCTTCTTCACCTTCGCCAGCTTCGGCTTCTTCATCTTCAACTGTGAGCATCGTCGGCGCCGCGATCGTCGCAACCGTAAAGTCACGATCTGTAATCGTCGGTTGCACGCCTTCCGGCAGGGCAATATCGCTAATGTGGACACTGTCACCCATTTCGAGACCCGACAAATCGACCGTTAAATGCTCAGGGATGGTCTCCGGCGAACAGATAAGTTCGATTTCATGCCGAACCACGTTCAGCACACCACCCATTTTAAGACCAGGAGACTCTTCTTCATTAATGAATTGCACCGCAACATCGATATTGATTCGGGTTGAGGCACTAAAACGCATGAAATCAACATGCAATGGGCGATCCGTTACAGGGTCGTATTGCACATCACGTGCCAATACACGGTGTGCATCGCCATTTACCTTCACTTCAAAAATATGGGCAAAAAATCCCGGTTGGCGAAGCTGTTGTTGTAAATCAACAGGATCGAGCGAAATCATCACAGGGGTTTCTTTATTTCCGTAAATCACGGCCGGGACTCTTCCGGCACGACGCGTTGCACGGGCTGCCCCCTTACCGGCCCGCTCTCGCGCCTCTGCAGCAATTGTATATGCTTCAGGCATTTCTCATTTCTCCTTCTTTACTATCCGTATGGCCTCCAGGGGTGCCCATACGGGTCTACAAAAACTTAATCAAATAAACTCGAAACGGATGATTCTTCACTAATTCGCCGGATCGCCTCGGCAATCAACGGTGCAATCGTAAGTTGTTCAATATTGTGCGAAACTCGAACGGCTTCGGTCGCCGTTATACTGTCCGTGGTAATTAATTTTTCCATCGGTGAGGACGATACCCGTGCAACAGCCCCACCCGATAAAACGCCGTGGGTAACATACGCCATTACCGATGCCGCGCCTTGATCCATCAATGCCGCTGACGCATTACAGAGTGTACCGGCTGAGTCGACAATATCATCAATAAGAATACAACGGCGGCCTTCGACATCGCCGATA
>CALINB010000171.1 GCA_938045325.1 uncultured Rhodospirillales bacterium
TAAAAGAGAAAAAAGAAACAAAAGAAAATACACAGACACAGGAAACGGAAGAGTAGGGCGCATGGCGATAGAGGCGCAACCCGTAGCGGCAGAGCAGGCAACCAGTATTTCGTGGCTGATTATCTTCACCGACCTGGTGTCGCTGATGCTGACGTTTTTCGTCTTGTTGTTCGCGATGTCGAGCATCAAGGATGATAAGTGGGAGTCGATTACGGATTCCTTATCGCAAAGTTTAAGTCCGACCAGTTCCAAAAAAGTTGCCGCTGCAACGGCGCAATTCAACATTGCCAGCATCCTCCGAAAGCGCGCCATTAATTTGGGGTATCTGACGGCCTTGATGGAAGATGCGATCAAGCAAGATTCATTGCTCGAAAAAGGCAAGCTTATCCTTCTTGAGGACCGCTTAATTTTTACCATGCCGGGGAAAATTCTTTTTGAGCCTGGAGAATCGAAGCTTAAAAAACAAGCCCAGGAATCTTTATTTAACTTAGGCGGCGTCTTGCGCAATATCGGTAATGAAATCGGTGTAAATGGACATACCGCGCCGGGCAAAGTGCAGGGCACTGCTTATAAAACCAATTGGGAGCTGTCTCTGGCCCGTGCCATTGCCGTCGCCAACGAGTTGCGCCGCTCGGGCTATACGGAAACAATTACCTCCTACGGTTATGCCGACAGCTTATTTTCGCAACTGCCTGATGTGGGTGAAAAAGAGCGGCGGGAAATGTCCCGCCGTATCGATATTGTGATCCGCCCAACGATTTCCAAGGACGGTTGATGAAGCGGTTTGTCCTCAGTAGTCTCATTGTGCTGGCGCCTTTTTTGTTTGACGTGGGCCTTAGTAGTTACGCGACGGCAGAACAGATTACCGTTCGGGCTGCGGCACATAAAGATTATGGTCGGATCGTTTTTAAATGGCCCGATCCGGTACCGTTCGACGCTAAAATTTCCGGCAAACGGCTTGTCATCTTTTTTGGCTCGCCGATTGAAGCTTCTTACCGGCGGGTGACGCGCTCGTTGCGTGCATATGTCCGCAGTGCCCGCGCCGGATCTGATGGCCGTTCTGTTGTTTTTGCACTGAAGGGCGATTTTGGTGTGAGAAGTTTTTATTCGGGTAGCGCTGTCGTCGTCGATCTACTCAAGAAGACCACGGAAGACGCCGCTAAGAAACAACAAGATCAAGCAAAGGCCCAGCCAAGCAGAAATAAGGCGGCCCCATCCACGCGTAAAACCAGCCCGTCGAATGGCCCCGTCGTTCGATTGCGCACGGGCGTGCATCAAAAATATACGCGGCTGGTTTTTGATTGGCCGCGCAAGGTGCCTTATCGGTTATCACGCAATGGCGATGTCGCTTCGCTCACGTTCGATCAGCCGGCGCGCATTGACCTGGGCCGGTCCGCCAAACGGCCGCCGCGGCACGTCAAACAGCTTCGTGCAAGCCGTTCAAACGGAAAGGTAATGGTTTCCATTTCCGTAGCTGCGACATCTAAGATCAAACATTTTTATGTCGGGCGCAAAGTCGTCGTCGACGTTATGGCACCTGGAACCCAAAAAGCCGTGCCGAAAACGGCTGCTTCGCCAGCCGGCAAAACAACAAAAACTGCTGCTAAGGCAAGGGGCAAAGAGAAAAACAAACCTATCCCCTTGGAACCGGGGAAGCCGACAGCATTAACACCGCTTAAAAAAGATCAATCGCCAAAAGTCAGAAAAGACAAGCCGGTAAAATCAAAAAGCCAGCAAGCGGCTCAGTCAACGACTGCGGCGCCAAAAAGCGGCAAGCTCGCGCCCGTGACGGTGCAGGGGGCTTCGGCGGCAGGAAACACTCAAGGGGTGCAACTCCGGTTTAACTGGGACGAGCCTGTCGCCGCCGCTGTGTTTAGGCGTGCCGGATATTTATGGACGATTTTTGATAAACCAAGTCCACTCGATATCAATGCCCTCAAGGCCGCCGGTGGCAATGTCATACGCTCGTTAGAACAGCTGCCCTCAAGACAGGCGACGATCATCCGTATGAGTACCATTGCTGGTATTAATCCAATTCTCAAGCGCGACGGCCTGTCTTGGATATTAGACTTCCGCAAAAAGCAATTAAGACCCAAAGCGGCCATTGAAACAAAGTCGCAACCGAATTCGCCGGTAGGTGCGCGGCTATTTATTCCCGTGCCTGAACCGGGTGAAGCGATTGCTCTGAACGATCCGCTGGTTGGCGACAACCTGGTCGTCGTACCGATCATTCCGCTCGGCCAGGGAATTATTCAACGGCATCGGTATGCTCAAGTCGAGTTGTTGCCCAGCGCGCAAGGCGTCGTTATCCGTCCGTTAGTCGATACGCTGCGTGTTCGCCCGTTACGCCAAGGGATCGAGTTAACAAGTCAAGGCCGATTCGATTTAACGCCGGTAACCGCCGTGGCAGCCGCGGCGGCGCAGGAAAAGGGCGGGGTCATCCGGGAGCTAACCCGCGCCATGGACCTTAAGAAATGGCGAAAAAGCACGATTTTAAATATGCGCCGGGAACGTCAGAAGCATCTGCAGGCCATCGCCAAATCCAAAGGCTCTTCTTTAAAAGAGCAGGCCCGGTTGAATTTAGCGCGCCTGTTTGTCGCGCATGGTTTTTCGGCTGAAGCCCTCGGTGTGTTACGCGTAATTCAAAGCGAGCGCCCTGGCGCGAGAGACGAGGCTGAATTCAACATGCTTCGCGGCGTTTCCAATTTCTTGCTCCACCGGTATGACGACGCCAAAAAAGATTTCGAGCACAAAAGCCTCGAAGGTAATGACGAAGGCAAATTCTGGCAGGCCGTTTTGCTTGAGCAACAAGATCAGACGGTTCAAGCGGCGCCGGAACTTCGGAAACTTGGTGCAATCATCCGGCCCTATCCGCAACGGCTTAAAATGCCCTTAAGCCTTATAGTTGCCCGAAGTGCCGTAAAGGTCGGCGATCCAAAAACAGCCCGGCGTTATTTAAAGATCGTCCAAGCCGAAAAAAATATTGAAGGTAGTGTTAAAGCCGATCTCGATTTTTCTTACGGCAAGTTCTATGAGTTGGCAGGCGGTTTCTCCCCTGCCGTTAAAAAGTGGGAGTCGGCCATTAAAGGGCCGGACCGGCTTATTCGCGCTAAAGCTGCCGTCGCCCGAACCGAGTTGTTGCTAAAGACGAAGAAAATGAACCGTAAGGAGGCTGCCGCCGAATATGAAAAATTACGTTTCGATTGGCGCGGCGATGAATTTGAGTTCAAGCTATTACGCCGTCTCGGCAGCCTTTACATGGGAATCGGGGATTACCGCAATGGCCTGAAGACTTTAAAACAAGCCGCTACACATTTTCCCGAACACCCGCAGGCACCGGAAGTAACTCAAGAAATGGCCGATGCCTTCACGGAATTGTTTCTCAATAACGGCGCGGATAGACTCAAACCGGTTACCGCGATTGCTATTTACGAAGAATTTAAAGAGCTCACACCTGTCGGCGTTAAAGGTGATGAAATGATCCGTAATTTGGCCGACCGGTTGGTTGCGGTTGATCTTTTGGCGCGCGGTGCGAAACTATTGGATAATCAGATTAAGTTCCGGCTTAAAGGTGTAGACCGTGCCCGTATCGGCGCCCGATTAACACTCGTTCATATTATGGATCAGAAATATGAAAAAGCCTTGAACGTGTTGTCACGAACAAATGTTCCGGGCATGCCAATTGCGCTTCAAAACCAACGCCGGTATTTGAAGGCGCGGGCCTATATCGGCCTCAATCAAAAAGACAATGCCTTGAAGTTGCTTGAGGACGATGAGACCATCAGCGCTAATTTGTTACGGCTCGATTTGTTCTGGAAAGAACGTGATTGGCCGAGCACGACCCAAGTGCTGCAGCAGGTAATAAAACAATACGGTGCCGAACCAGGACAGCCCCTCGAAGATAAGCAGGCGAAAGCCATCCTTGATATGGCTGTCGCCTTAACCCTGGCGCGCAATGAACGGGGGATCGGTCGTCTCCGGCGTAAATTCGGCAAAGCGATGCAAAAGACCCCCTTTAGGGACGCGTTCCGTCTGATCGCAAGTCAAGGTGCGCAAGGACTGTTGGATTACCGCACAATTACGGGCAAGGTGAAGGAGGTGGAAAACTTCCAAGCGTTTATGACGGCCTACCGGGAGCGCCTGAAAAAAGAAAAGCTCAGCTCCATCAACTAAAAAATCGCAAATGAGTGTTTAATTTTCTTGCATTGGAAGGCCGAAAGGTCTTACTAACGCGCCCGGAAATTGATTGTCTGGACCCAGGGATTAAAAGGGGGTGACACGCGCCGACTGATGGTGATGCGGACTTTTTCTGCTCAACAGCCGGTAACGAGTGCAGCAGTTTAATAGGGTAGGGAGGATCTTATGACAGACCAAGCCCAACACTTGTCGCTTGTCGATGAGGAAAAAGATTATTTCGTCGAAAAAGACGGGTTGCGTTATGCCGGCGCTCATATTCTGGTCGATTTATGGGGCGCGGAAAATTTAACCGATAAACAATATATTGATCAAATGTTGCAACGTGCTGCCGAAGTTGCAGGCGCGACGGTTCTTGATTCAAATTTACATCAATTCTCATCAAGCGGGGGTGTTTCCGGTGTGTTGCTGTTGGCGGAATCACATATCAGTATTCACACGTGGCCCGAAAGAGAATTTGCTGCTATCGATATTTTTATGTGCGGTCGATGCGACCCTTATCGATCTGTTGTCGTTTTAAAAGAAGCGTTTAAGCCGGACGCCATTCAGGTGAATGAGCAGAAACGCGGTTTGCTTCCGTGAAATTCTTCGAAGAAACACTATACCAAGGTCAAGAAGGCGAGCTTGGGCACGGCTACTCTCAGCGTTATGAGGTGAGCCGGGTTTTGTTCGAGGAAAAAACCGAACACCAGCATCTCGTCATATTCGAAAATGCCCGTTTTGGTCGTATCCTAGCCCTCGATGGCGTTATCCAAACAACGGAGGCCGATG
>CALINB010000172.1 GCA_938045325.1 uncultured Rhodospirillales bacterium
CGTTTCTATAAGAAGGGCTTTGATTACGTTTTAGCCGGCGGGCCGCAAAAGAAAGTTTTATTCCCCCATTGGATTCGCGATCAAAAAATGAAGAAAAAGAAATCCAATAAAGGGTCCTAAATACAAACTGAATTACGTTAAAAAGCCGCCACTAGTCTGGCGGCTTAATTTTTTGGAAATCGAGATGCCCAATCCCGGCAAATCCGTTTACGTGATCCAACACACCGATGGTGAGTTCCTTGGCCTGATAGAAGATCATCTTGAAGGCCGCGGCATTGCATTCAATTACATGCGGCCCCACACCGCCGATGGCGGCTTTCCTTCCTCGCTGGATTCGACTGATGGATTAATACTATTAGGTGGAGGGCCATGGGGTTCGGCCGGCACCCGTAATTTGCCGACACTAGAGTTTGAACTCCTTCTCACACGCGATTGTCTTGAACGAAAACTGCCCGTCATCGGTATTGGCGTCGGCGCGCAAATTCTCGCTATTGCTGCTGGCGGATCATCCGAGAGCACAGCGCTTATATTCGAAGTCTGCGAAGCACATCGCACGAATGATAACGCCCTCAACGGATTCCTCCCCGAATCTTATCCGTTGGCAATTTATATGCGCGATTCACTCGTGCTGCCTGAGAGCGCAACGATTCTCTCCATCGACGACAAAGACCGTCCGGCTGCTTTTCAGATTGGCGACAACGCCCTGGGATTTACGGGTCATCCAGGCGTCAAATCGGCAATGATCGAGGACCTCATCATGGAATTTGAGGAATCTCCCGATGATATCGCCGGTGGCCTTGAAACCCTGCGCACGAAACAGCGTGATCTCGACGAGGCCCTCAAGGGCATTATGACGGGTATCGTTCAAATCACAGGTCTGATGGATCAACAAAAATAATATGTAGATTCAGCTATTTAATATGATTTGATCGGTCAGGGCTTAAAAACATATTCACATTGCCGAATGTATAGGCGGCCCCTATAATTCAGCCAATCAAAAGGCTCACATATAAAACCTGCAATGGAAGTAAGAGAGGGAGACGATGGCAGAAAAACTCGTCATCATCATGGTGAATACAGACCCGAATAACGGCGAAGAACTTGGAGCGCCCTTTTTTCAGGCGTCCGTCGCCGCCGCTATGGATTATGAGGTTGAGGTCATTTGCACGGCCACGGCCGGCAAGCTTATGAAAAAAGGTGTCGCCGAAAATCTCGTGGTCAAAGACGGCTCACCTAAAAACGTTTACGATTTCATCAAAGACGCCCATGAGGCCGGTGTGAAATTTTACTGCTGCTCTCCAAACCTCGATCTTTTCGACATGACTGAAGATGATTTAATACCCGAGTGCGAAGGCATCGTGGGTGGCGCTTATGTCATCGAACAAGTCATGGAAGATGAAGACACCCGAGTCCTCACCTATTAAGGACACAAAGACATGCACTCTACGGGCACCCGCGTTCAAGAATATATTGGCGACCCGGTTTCGGCGGAACCCGTTCTTCCACGGGAAAAATTAGAAGAAGTCTTTAACGATATCCAAGCAGACTTACGCTACGACCATGAGCTTAATGGTTGTTTGAATTGCGGCATTTGCACGGCGACGTGTCCGGCGGCCCATTATTACGACTTTAGCCCCCGTGAAATCGTGCAGCTTCTTTGGACCGAAAACCTTGAAGGCATCTACGATGCGATGCAGGAAAAAATTTGGTCCTGTGCGCAATGTTACACCTGTGCGGCCCGTTGCCCCTTTGGTAATTCGCCTGGCAGCCTTGTCATGATCATGCGCGAAACGGCAATCAAGCATGGGATGGAATCGGCACAAGAAGTCCTGAGACCCTTTAGCCGTGTTATGTTGAAGCTCATTTCAACCGGCAATCAGCTTGCGCCGGACATGATTACCCCCGATCACTTTGCCGATTGGGGGCCCAACATCTCTAAGGTTGATGCCCCACTTAAAATTTTACGCAAAGCCATTCCAATGCCGACCCTCAACACCACTGAAACGGCTTGGGAGGTAAATCTAAAGACATCGGTTGAGCTGTATACGATTTGGGAAATGACTGGCGTGCTCGACCAACTCGAAACGATCGATGAGAACCTTTTCGACGTGATCAGCGACATCATGGATGAAAAACGCGAAGACTATGAAGACTGGCTCGATGAACAGGAAGACGAAGAGGACGACTGATCTATTCAATTAAACGGATCATAGTGGGAGAATGATGATGGACAACAAAGACACACCACAGCGGTTGACCGGGCACGGCTCTGAATGGCGCGACGCCGGCTTGACGGCTGAACAAGCTCAAACCGCCACGTCGTGGGTTGAAGCTCATGTCGATAAACGCTCGATGCTCACTAACAAAGACCGCGTCGAAGACGTTCGCGACATCATGTGGCAGCTCGAGAAAGACGGAGAAATTCTGGTTCACCGGGTCCGCGACGAACATCAGCCAAAAATGGTGAAAACACTTTATGGCTGGGACAAAAAAATCCCAACGACCCAGTTGTGGCACCACAAATCCTGCGGTCAGTGCGGCAACATTCCCGGCTACCCAACATCGCTGTTATGGCTGATGAATAAAATGGAGATCAAGTATCTGGATGAAACCGATCAAACCTCCTGCACGGCCTGGAACTACCATGGTTCCGGTATCGGGAACGTCGAAAGTCTTGCCGCTGTTTTCTTGCGCAATTTTCATCAAGCCTATGTCTCGGCACGCGCTCAAGGGTTACCCGACGGATATTTTTATCCCCTCGTGCACTGCGGCACATCATTCGGCAATTACAAAGAAATTCGCGGTTATCTATTACAATCTGCCGAGTTGCGTGAACGGGTCACAAAAATTCTCGGTAAACTAGATCGCCTCGTTGACGGCAAACTGCTTATCCCTGAAGAGGTCGTACATTATTCCGAATGGCTTCATGTCATGCGCAATGACATTCACAATCATCAAGAGGTTGATTGTTCGAACATTCGCTCGACCATTCATCCGGCTTGTCATGTATACAAAATGGTCCCCGAAGATGCGATCTACGACGACAGTATCTTAGAAGGCAATCGGGTCGCCGTATCGACCGGCCTCATGGAAGCACTCGGCACACAAGTCATCGATTATTCGACCTGGTACGATTGCTGCGGATTCGGCTTCCGGCACATTATTTCAGAACGCGAATTTACCCGTTCTTTTGCCATCGATCGCAAGGTCCGCGTTGCCGTGGAAGAAGCCAATGCGGACGTCATGATCGGCCACGATACCGGTTGCATTACGACCTTGGACAAAAACCAGTGGATCGGCAAAGCTGATGGTAAGGATGTCGAACTACCAATTATTGCTGATTGTCAATTCGCGGCGCTTGTTTGTGGCGCGCACCCATACAAAATTGTCCAGCTGCATTGGCATGCATCACCGGTGGAAGCCTTGATGGATAAGCTCGGCATCGATTGGAAAACAGCTAAGACGGAGTTCGAAGCCTATCTCAAAGAAGTCGAAGCCGGAAACCAAGAAAACCTTTATGACCCGCGGCTGATGGTCACATCTGGCCCCGGCTTTAAAAAGATTGCGAACGCATCATGAGTAAACCTGTTCTCGTCCTTGGTGGAGGCCCTGCCGGTCTGTCCGCCGCACATGCTTTATCTCAAGCCGGCCAACAAGTTGTTCTTGTTGATAAAGAAGACCGCTTAGGCGGCGCACCGATTATTTCAGGCTATGCCAAACTCGTCCCTTCGGGTGAGTGGGCAAAAGATGCGATTGGCTCGATGGTTGATCGGGTGACTGGAAATAGCCAAATCGATATCCGCACCTCTCAATCCGTTAAGGAATTTTCCGGCGAGCCTGGAAATTTTACCGTCAAATTAGCTGACGACAGCACCCTTGATGTTGGTGCATCCATTTTATGTACCGGCTTTACGCATTTTGATTCCGTCAACAAACCCGAGTGGGGCTTTGGATTGTTCCCTGATGTCGTAACAACAACACAGGTCGAGCAAATGATTTCATCCGGCCAAGGCGTGCGCTGTCCGTCGGATAACCGCAAACCGGAACGGGTTGCCATTCTCCTTTGTGTGGGCTCGCGG
>CALINB010000173.1 GCA_938045325.1 uncultured Rhodospirillales bacterium
CGATCGGGTTTGTCGGGACTCGGATAGTAAAGAAGATTTCTTTGGAATACGTAGAGGCCGCCTGTGAAGGCTGCGTAAATCCCAACAACAACAAATATGATATTCAGCATGAATTGTTCAAAACAACAATGACGTGTTTACATACAAATGATCAATATTCATCACTGACTGCTATTGGCAACACAACGGTATTGCGCCGATATCGGCGTTAATAACGGGCAAAAACGTGCTTTCTGGCGAATATATTCCGCCTTTTTGTTAAACCGGGCACATTCAAGAGCAGCCATGTTGGCAATTTTCTGCGGCGTCGTTTTAAGCTTGTTAAAACAAATCGTGACGCCGGTCCGGTCTTTCAACGGTTTATTGAAATCGCTACGTGTGCGGTCAAACTCACTGGGAATATAAATGTGCGGTTCTAAATCGGCTGTGCAGCCGGCCGCGAAAGCCATAAGGATCGCCGTACAAAGAACATTTCGGAAAATACGTATTTTCATGAGGCTTCTATAGCGCGTTTCCTACCGTGATAACAGTATCGGCGCCTTCAAATTAACCTTTTGCCTTGACCAGCAAATCGCTGATTTCACGAACGGCACCGTTTCCGCCTTCTGTGACGGTTACATATGAAACTGACGCTTTAACTTCCGGTACAGCATTCGCGACAGTCATCGCCAGTCCAACATTCTGCAACAATGGCAGATCATTGAGGTCATCGCCGATATGGGCAACCTCTGAAAGTTCGATACCAAGGTCTTCACACAACCCGGTGACGGCGCTTAATTTATCCTCTACACCGACAAAGACATGCGGGACCCCGAGGTTTTGTCCCCGGCGTTTAATCGACGGTGTTTTGCTAGCTGTAATGATGGCCACGGCAACACCCGCCGCCATGATCCGTTTAATGCCGACACCGTCATGAACATGAAATTTGCGTAATTGCTGGCCCGTTTCTGTGTAATACAAACCTCCGTCTGTTTGCACCCCGTCGACATCCAAGCTCAGCAGTTTGATCTTTTTCAAACGCCTGGTCAGTGCCGGTTTCGTAAGTTTTTTATTCGCTTTTTTTGCCATATTCATCCATGCCTTTAGAGCCGGTGACGGGATTTTTCTTATATACTATCACTTGTAGTTGGCGCACATCTCCACCTCAACATTTTTTCCACATTCCCCGTTAGCCCCCTATGAGGGACGTGATGGATCAGGTATGTTTCTTCGCGGCATAGGCCGCGCCATCATGCATAATATATTCAATCTAAAGAATAATTTGGGAGACCGCCATGACACGTATTGCCGTACTCGATGACTATCTTAATCAATTTCACGAATTTGCGGATTGGAATTCGCTTCCAGATGAATGTGACGTAACATTCTTCAACGAGCATCTTGGCTATGACGAAGCCACAATCGCTGAAGAATTAAAAGATTTTGATGTCATCCTCGGCGTACGCGAACGGACACCATTTCCCGAGTCCCAAATTGCGAAATTGCCTAATCTTAAGCTGCTGATTACCACGGGCATGCACAACGCTTCGTTCGACTTTAAGGGCGCTAAGAAGCATGATGTTGTCGTCTGCGGTACGAAAACACTGTCTCATCCGACCGTTGAGCATACTTGGGCGCTCATTCTTGCCGCCACAAAATTTATTCCGGCCAAAGACCAGGCGATCAAAAACGGCCAATGGCAGGCCGGCATGGCCGTCGGTCTCAAAGATAAAACCCTGGGTGTTTTAGGGCTCGGACGGCTCGGCAGCCAAGTCGCAAAAATTGGCCAGGCATTCGGTATGAACGTCATCGCTTGGAGCCAAAATTTAACCCAAGAACGCGGCGATGAAGTCGGCGGCGTTCAATGTGTCTATAAAGAAACACTGCTGAAATAAGCGGACGTCCTAACGATTCATTATAAACTCAGCGACCGCTCCCGGGGACTGATTGGCAAAAAAGAGTTTGGTGCGATGAAACCGAGTTCGTATATCGTCAACACATCCCGCGGTCCGATTATCGATGAGCAAGCACTTTTGAATGCGCTAAAAAACAAAGAAATCGCAGGCGCGGCCATTGATGTTTTTTGGAAAGAACCCCTACCCGCCGATCACCCGATCCGGAAACTTGATAATGCCGTTCTTACGGGACACACCGGTTATGTTATGAAAGAAAATCACGAGGTAAATTTCTCTAACGCGATTGAAGTCATCACGGCCTGGCTTAACGGCAATCCGATTAACGTTATTGAATAGGAAAATAAAACCAATGCCCCGTATTGCCATACTTGATGATTATCACGAGGTCGTTCTGGAATGGATCGACTGGAGCGTCTTACCCGACGACTGCGAACTCAAGGTCTTCAATAGACCGTTCAGCAATGAAGACGATGCGGCTAAGTCCCTAAAGGGTTTTGAAATCGTCGTCGCCAACCGGGAACGCACCCCTTTCCCGAAAACGTTACTCGAACGGTTGGGCGATCTCAAACTTCTTGTCACGACCAACATGCGTAACCTCGCCATCGATATGGATGCAGCCCGGGATAACGGCATTACGGTGTGCGGCACCAAAGTCATTTTTGGGCCGGCGGCGGAAATGGCCTGGGCGCTCATGTTGGCTCTAATGAAAAAGATCCCGGAAGAAAATACAGCGATGCACACCGGTGGCTGGCAGGCCGAATTCGGTCACGTTGTTCGCGGAAAAACCTTAGGCATTGTTGGCGTCGGCAAACTCGGCAGCGTGGTCTCGAAATATGGCCTTGCCTTTGGCATGAATGTTATCGGCTGGAGCCAAAATTTAACGGATGAGCGTTGCGCCGAACTCGGCATCACGCGCGTCGATAAAGAAACGATTTTCCGGGACTCCGATGTCGTTACCATTCACCAATTGATGAGTGAGCGCACCCGTGGCCTTGTCGGCAAACATGAATTATCTTTGATGAAACCAACCGCCTATTTGATTAACACCGCGCGCGGCCCGATCATCGATGAGACGGCTTTAATCGACTCGCTTCAAAACAAGCGTATCGCCGGCGCAGGGCTTGACGTCTATGACAAAGAACCCCTGCCGGAAGATCATCCCTTGCGTCAACTTGATAATGTCATTTTGACCGGCCACACCAGTAATCTGAACCGCGATAATTGGGAAATTTGTTACGGTGAAGCGCTCGAAGATATTCAGGCTTGGTTAAAAGGCGAGCCTATCCGAGTTCTCAATCAAGGATAAATACCGCCATGGCTTTGGATATACGCCTCAAGCGCGTTTATGAACAAGCCAATAAACAAGATGGCAAACGTATTCTTGTTGAACGGTTATGGCCTCGCGGACTTAAAAAAGAAGACGCAAACATTGACGACTGGCTTAAAGATATTGCGCCAAGCACCGACCTTCGCAAATGGTTTGCGCATGATCCGGAAAAATGGGAGCAATTTAAGAAAAAATATTGGCGGGAGCTAGATAAAAACAATGCAGCCGTCGAACAAATTTTAGAACTTTGTTCAAATGGCCCCGTAACATTTCTGTTTGCCGCCCGCAAAATTGAACACAACAACGCAGTCGCCTTAAAGGAATATCTGCTCTCACACAATGGTTGAGCAAAATTCGTCATTACCTGAACGGTCTGATCCACGGCCTTGGCCCGACGCCATTCGCGCACAACTCAATAGACTGTTTGTGCAGCCTCATTTTGTCGGCGCCGATGATCAGGTTAGTTTGTTGCGCCACTTGATTGAGCTAACCGAACAAGGAAAAATTGAAACGGTCCAAACATCCGATATTGCCCAACACTTATTTCGAACAGGACGAAACGAAGCAGAAGCTGAATCGCATCTCGTCAAAACCTATCAGGAATTGCGTGAGGCATTGATGGCGTACTTCAATGCCCGGGGCCGCAACGATCCTGTGATTTTTGATTTGCCTGAAAAACCTGTCGGCCTCTCAATCAGAGCCTCCGATCTTCAACTGGAAATTGCCGAAATCGAAGCGGATTCGGAACAATCGGCCGTTTTGCCGCAAAATAAACCGGTTAATATCCATGCCATCGTCGCCATGGGTATCATGGTCGTTGCCGGGGC
>CALINB010000174.1 GCA_938045325.1 uncultured Rhodospirillales bacterium
TAATTGCAATGTTTCGCGGACCATATCTTTGCGTGATGCTGGCAATGGGGCCATATCCAACGATACGGATCAATCGGTTTGCCGCTAACAACACACCGACCCATAGCAAACTCACACCGAATGTTTCTGCATTAACCGGCAACACAACATAGATTAATGCATCGCCCATACCGACGATCGATAAAACACCGGCGGCGATAGCCGTCGGCCCCCAACCATGAGATGGTGCAGATGGCGTGCTCGGCGCAGTTGAGTTATTCATTAATCCGTTTTACGGCGGCGGATTTCTTCGAGGGTGATGGCGTTGTCTTTTTCGCCGTCGCCGTTCTCTTCGCATGCTTTTAATAGATCGGCGAGTCTTGAGAGCATCGGCAGTTCCTGCCCGCGCTTTTTCGCTTCGGCGAGCATGATGCGGACATCTTTATAATGTTGATTGACCTTACTTTGAGGATTGCTGAAATCCCGGGCGACCATCATATCGCCTTTGACATCCATGATTTGCGAATAGGCTGCTGATTGGCGGGCTACATCGATAAAATTTTCCAAATTCAACCCTAATTGCTCGGCAAACACCAAACCTTCAGCCAAGGCAACACGATTAAGCCCAAGAATATGATTGATGGCGAGCTTGGTTTTCGTCGCACTGCCGGGAGCGCCGGTTATCGTACGATTTGGATAAACCGCATCGAAAATATCGTTACAAGCTTTGGCAACATCGGCGTCGCCACCGATCAGACCGTGGCCGTTGCCGTCAGAAACTTGCTTACTCGTACCGGAAACAGGCGCATCGAGAAAATCGATATCGGACGCCGCACATCGCTCGGCAAGGTCTTCTATCTTGTCCGGCTCACTGGTGGTCACCGATACAACCAGCCGTTTTTCATTGCCGGGTGGCGGTGTTTCCGCGATACCCCCCTCACCCAAGACGACATCATCGACCTGGGCGACCGTCATGACAGCCAGAAATATTCGGCGACACCGGAGCGCGACATCGGTTACCGACCCAACCACTTCGCCACCCAGCGCCGCGAATGATTTTTTCTGCGCGTCATCGATATCGAACCCGACGACGGCAAAGCCCGCACTGAGCAAACGTTGCGTCAACGCACTACCCATGAGGCCGAGACCGATGATACCGATAGCTTCGTTCTTAGGATGATCGCTCACAATTTATTCCGCCGCCGATTGGGCGCGTGTCTCTTCATAACTTTCAAAATACCGGTTGGCGACTTTTTGCTGAGTCACGTAAATGGAACCGAACCGTTCATTTGTCGGCAGCGGCATTTTAATCGGCACCGTACCGTCAAGACGTGGCTCCCTATGTTGTCCCCGTGCCATATACCCTTTGAATTCATCGTAATCGAATTGACGAACACCATCGATTAACGGCCAGGCGTCGGCGGCAAAATAACCGGCGATGAAAAAGCGGCGCTCTTTATCCGTATGGTTCGGGGCCGAGGCGTGTACCAAACGAACATGATGCAGGGTTAGTGTTCCTGCAGGCCCACCGACGGTTTCAAAGTCTTTAAAATTTAAATCGTTGCATTTCTCTGGGTCCATCGCACCGCAAAAATACCCGTTCGAATGATGGTCGTAGGCATCCAATTGATGCGAGCCCGGCAATGCAATCATGGCACCGTTTTCATAGGTCGCATCATCCATGTAAATGCCCATGGCAAGGCCGACATCGTTGGTGTGCGGATAAAACGCCCAATCCTGATGCCATTCCACTGCATAACCGCGGCCCGGTGTCTTAAAGTTGATTTTACCGTTCCAAATCCGCAGATCGGGCCCCAGCAGACTTTCGACGGCATCGAGAATGAGATCGGAACGCACAAGGTCGTTGAAAAACGGCCAATGGTCATACGGCCGCTTCAGGCGGCGAACTTTGGGAGCGGCTTGCGTATGGATGTCGTCAAGATCGTACCGTGCATCACTTTTCGAGACCGTTTTGGCGTTCTCCACGATCTCGTCCGTGAGCCTGCGCATCTCATCCATGGTTTCCTTAGGCACGGCCCCCTCAAGGGCGACATACCCCTTTTCGTGGTATTGCTCGATTTGAGATTTACTGAGTGACGCTGCCATTTTATGCCTCCGTTATCGACATAAGTATAAACGTCCAGGATTGCCCCGGCGAGACTAAAACAAAAAACCCCGGGACTCATCAGAGCGTCGGGGTTATTTGTCGGTATTGCCTATATTCAGCCGATATCGGCGAGAACCGCGTCGGGATGCGACGGTGCATCATCCACATTATACGTTTTAACGACTTTACCGTCCGGGCCGACCAAAACGGAAACCCGGGTCGCTTTTTCCTGATCCGCGCTTTCCGCGGCACCATACGCCATGGCGACCGAACGGTCGGCATCGCAGAGAAGCTCAGTCGTATAACCGTTATCCTCAGTCCATTTCTTCAAGTCGTCGGTGGAACTGAACGTCACACCCAGCGAAACGGCATTTTTAGCAGCAAAATCTTGGGCTCGATCACGGAACCCGGCAGCTTGCTTCGTTCAGTTGCCGCCGAAGGCGCGCGGGTAAAACCAAACGATGACGTGTTTGCCCGCGTAGTCGGAAAGACTCACGGTTTTGCCATCTTGATTAGGCAGGGAAAAGCCCGGGGCTTCGCTGCCGACTTCCGGTAATGCCATGGATAGTCCTCTTAATTTGAAGTTTCGAAGTACAAATACTTTAACAGCTAGGCCAGAAAAGAAAAGCGGCTTAATCGAGGTCCGATACGCTTTTTACGGACCGGTCTTTCAAGGACAGCACCACGCCGCCGCCGGAACTCGGTCCCTCGCCCGTGATCGCCGAAATCGTGACGAAATGCGTCACCATCACGACCAAGTCACCGTTTCGATCGAGCGAA